>DASRWP010000190.1:0-6702 GCA_035654535.1 Brevundimonas sp. | reverse complement strand
CGAGGTCCGCACTGCGGCCCTTGCCCCGTAGGCTTCGCCCGCCACCAGCCGCGCGAACATCCCGTTGTTGTCATAGGCGGGCTGCTCGTCCTCTCCGTGGTGATAAAAGGCCGGCTCGGTCTCCTCGGACTCTTCCGGCAGAGCGATCCAGGCCTGCATCCCGTGCATCGGCCCGCCCTGGCTCCTCTTCAGCGGGTCGGTCCGTTCGGAGTGGACGATGCCCTTTCCGGCCGTCATCCAGTTGACCTCGCCCGGACGAACGGCCTGCGTCGCGCCGGTGTTGTCCCGGTGCATGATTTCGCCCTCGAACAGATAGGTCAGGGTCGACAGGCCGATGTGCGGATGCGGCCGCACATTGATCGCCTCCGACCCCGGCGCGAACTCGGCCGGCCCCATCTGGTCGAGGAAGATAAACGGCCCCACCATCCGACGGGCGTGGAAGGGCAGGATGCGCCCCACCTCGAACCCGCCCAGATCCTTGCGCCGGGCGTCGATCACCATCTCGATCATGGTCTTGTTCCTCAGCGGCTCGCCGCCGTGCTGGCGACTATCCGACGTGCGGCGTCACGATGCCAAGGGGCAGGGTGGTGACGTTTTTCACGCCGCGCGTGACGATGTGGCTCTCGCAGTCCGAGACGATTCCGAGGCTGAGCAACTTGTGGCGCAGGAACTGGTCGAAGGCATGCATGTCCGAGGTGATGATCCGCAGCACATAGTCCTCACGGCCTGTGATCGTCGCGCACTGCACCACCTCGGGCCACTGACCGACGGCGGCCTCGAAGGCATCGAGGTTTTCGGTCGAGGGCAGGCTCAGCTTGACGATGGCGTAGACCTCGAAGTCCAGCCCCAGCCGCGTCGCGTCCAGCAGGGTCACCCGCTTGCGGATGTAGCCGGTGTCCTCCAGTCTCTTGATCCGGCGCCAGCAGGGCGAGGCCGACAGCCCGACCCGGTCCGCCACCTCGGCCACCGACAGTCCGGCGTCCTGCTGCAGGATGTCCAGAATTCGGGCGTCGACGGGATCCAGCTCGTCAGCCAATGCGTTTCTCCTGATCTTGGTCTGGCGCAATAAAATACCTCTGATTGGCACAGTGCAAGGTCAAATTCAGGCGAGCCTTGCCTCCCATGCCGTGCTAATTGCGAGCCGAGGAAACGCGGTCGGATCAACCGGACGGGACTTGAATGAAGAAGCCCAATACCCAGGCCTTGTCTTTGCGCGTGCCGGAGCCTTCAGGCCGGCCGGGCGACCCCACAGACTTCAGCCACCTGAAACTCGACCCCGCCGGCGCCGTGGAGCGCCCCGAGGTTTCGACCACGCCGTTCGAGATGCGCGAGCACGCCTTTCGGCTGATCCGCGTGCTGGACGACGACGGTCAGGCGGTCGGGCCGTGGAACCCCAAGCTGGACGCCGACACGATGCGGCGCGGCCTTAAGGCCATGATCCTGACCCGCGCCTTCGACGACCGGATGCATCGCGCCCACCGCCAGGGCAAGACCAGCTTCTACATGAAGTGCACGGGTGAAGAGGCCATCGCCGTCGCGCAGGGCATGATCCTGAGCCGGGAAGACATGGGCTTCCCGACCTATCGTCAGCAGGGCCTTCTGATCGCGCGCGGCTATCCGCTCGCGACCATGATGAACCAGATCTATTCCAACGCTTCGGACCCCATCAAGGGCCGTCAGCTGCCGATCATGTACTCGGCGAAGGACTACGGCTTCTTCACCATCTCGAGAAACCTCGGGACGCAGGTTCCTCAAGCGGTCGGCTGGGCCATGGCCAGCGCCTACAAGGGCGACGACAAGATCGCCATCAGCTGGATCGGCGACGGCGCCACGGCGGAAGGCGACTTCCACAACGCCCTGACCTTCTCGGCCGTCTACCGTGCGCCGGTGATCCTGAACATCGTCAACAACCAGTGGGCCATCTCGTCCTTCATGGGCATCGCCGGCGGACTCGAAACCACCTTCGCCTCCAAGGCCATTGGCTACGGGCTTCCTGCGTTGCGCGTCGACGGCAACGACTTCCTGGCCGTCTGGGCCGCGACCCAGTGGGCCGAGGAGCGCGCCCGCTCCAATCAGGGCGCGACGGTGATCGAGCTGTTCACCTACCGCGGCGCTCCGCACTCGACCTCGGACGACCCCAGCCGCTACCGCCCCGCCGACGAACACGACAAATGGCCGCTGGGCGACCCGATCGCCCGTCTGAAACAGCATCTGATCGCCTTGGGCGAGTGGTCCGACGAACAGCAGGTTACCGCTGAGGCCGAGGCCGTCGAACAGGTCCGTGCCGCCGGCAAGGAATCCGAAGCGATCGGCACGCTCGGCCAGTCCCGCCCCTCGGTTAAGACCATGTTCGAGGAAGTCTACGCCACCGAGGACTGGCGCATCACCGAACAGCGCCGCGAGGTGGGGGTCTGATCATGAGCGAGCAAACCACCTTCACCGAAGCCGATCGCACCGACGGCGTCGAGCCGGACATGGTCGATCAGAACAACGCGCCGAAGTCCGAGGCGCCGACCGCCGCCGCCGTCATGCCCATGAACATGATCCAGGCGCTGAACTCGGCCTTGCACGTCAAGATGGCCGAGGACCCCAACGTCCTCAGCTTCGGCGAGGACGCGGGCTATTTCGGCGGCGTCTTCCGCGTCACCGACCAGCTTCAGCAAAAGCATGGTCTGACCCGCAGTTTCGATGCTCCGATCACGGAATGCGGCATCGTCGCCGCCGCCATCGGCATGGGCGCCTACGGCCTGCGCCCGGTGGTCGAGATCCAGTTCGCCGACTACATCTACCCGGCCTACGACCAGATCGTCTCCGAGGCGGCCAAGCTGCGCTACCGCTCGGCCGGCCAGTTCACCAGCCCGATCACGGTGCGCAGCCCTTACGGCGGCGGCATTTTCGGCGGTCAGACCCACAGCCAGAGCCCCGAGAGCCTGTTCACCCACATCGCCGGCCTCAAGGTCGTCATCCCGTCCAACCCCTATGACGCCAAGGGCCTGCTGACCGCGGCCATCGAGGACGACGACCCGGTCATCTTCTTCGAGCCCAAACGCCTCTACAACGGGCCGTTCGACGGCTGGCACCAGAAGCCGGTGTCGCCATGGAAGGCCCAGGAACTGGCCCAGGTCCCGACTGGCAAATACGTCGAGCCGATCGGCAAGGCCCGCATCATGCGCGAGGGCTCTGACGTCACCATCCTCTGCTACGGCACCATGGTCTGGGTTTCGCTGGCGGGCGCAGATCACGCCGGCGTCGACGCCGAGGTCATCGACCTGCGCACCCTCGTGCCGCTGGACATCGAGACCATCGAGGCCAGCGTGAAGAAGACCGGGCGCTGCGTCATCGTCCACGAGGCGCCGAAAACATCCGGGTTCGGAGGAGAGCTGTCGGCTCTGGTGCAAGAGCGTTGCTTCTACCACCTCGAGGCCCCCATCGCCCGCGTCACCGGTTGGGACACCCCGTACCCCCACGCCTTCGAGTGGGAATATTTCCCGGGACCCGAACGGGTCGCTGTGGCCCTGAAGGCCGTCATGACCGGAGGGCGTTGAGATGGGCCGCTACGTCTTCAAACTGCCCGACGTGGGCGAAGGCACCGCCGAGGCCGAACTGGTCGCCTGGCACGTTGTGGTCGGCGACACCGTCGCCGAGGACCAGATCATCGCCGACATCATGACCGACAAGGCGACGGTGGAACTGACCTCGCCGGTCGCCGGCAAGGTGCTGGCCGCCCACGGCGAACCGGGCCAGCAACTGGCCGTCGGTTCGCCGCTGGTGGAGTTCGAGGTCGAGGGGGCGGGGAATGCGGGTGACGCCCCCCCCCCCTCGAACCCCGCTCCGCGGTCTTTGGTCCCCCCTGAAGGGGGACAATCGCCTGCACCTCATTCTCCCCCCGCAGGGGGGAGTACCGGCGAAGCCGGGGAGGGGGGCGGCGCCGCTCAAGCCGGCAACTTCGTCTTCAAACTGCCCGACGTGGGCGAAGGCACCGCCGAGGCTGAACTGGTCGGCTGGCACATCAAGGTTGGCGACGCCGTCGCGGAGGACCAGATCGTCGCCGACATTATGACCGACAAGGCGACGGTGGAACTGACCTCGCCCGTCGCCGGAACCGTCGTCGCCCTGCACGGTGAAGCGGGCCAACAGCTTGCCGTCGGCGGGCCTCTGGTCAGCTTCCGGGTCGAGGGCAAAGGCAATCAGGCGGCGGCTCCAGTCCCTCCTACCACCCCCGCACCGAAGGCCGAAGCCGCACAAGCTCCAGTCGCCAAGGCTGCTGCGCCCGCGCCGGTCAAGGCTCCCGCCAAAGCCGTCGCCGAAGCCTTCACGACCCGCGCCGCGGGTCAGCGCCCGCTCGCATCCCCCGCCGTCCGCAACCGCGCCCGCGACCTCGGGATCGAGCTCCAGTTCGTCCCCGGCTCCGGCCCCGCCGGCCGCATCGAGCACCGCGACCTCGACGCCTATGTTTCGTCCGGCGGCCGCGGATCATCCGTGCCCGGAGCATCGGCGTCGTCCACCTACGCGAAAGCCGAAGGAACCACCGAAACCCGCATCATCGGCCTGCGCCGCAAGATCGCGGAGAAGATGGCCGAGAGCGTGCGCCGCATCCCCCACATCACCTATGTGGAGGAGATCGACGTCACCGCGCTGGAAGAGCTCCGAGCCCACCTGAACGCGACGAAGAAGAAGGACCAGCCCAAGCTGAACGTCCTGCCCTTCATCGCCCGCGCCATCGTCGTGGCCCTGCGCGACCAGCCGACCATCAACTCTCACTACGACGACGAGGCCGGCGTCCTGACCACCCACGCCGCTGTCCACCTCGGCATCGCCGCCCAGACCCCGAACGGCCTGATGGTCCCGGTGGTCCGTCACGCAGAGGCGCGCGATCCCTACGACACGGCGCTGGAGATCGCCCGCGTCTCGGGCGCGGCCAAGGATGGCTCGGCCAAGCGTGACGAACTCTCGGGCTCGACTATCACCATCACCTCGCTGGGCACGCTGGGCGGGGTGGTCCACACCCCCATCATCAACCACCCCGAGGTCGCCATCGTCGGCCCCAACAAGATCGCCGAACGCGTGGTGGTCAAGGACGGCCAGATGGTCGTGCGCAAGATGATGAACCTGTCGTCCAGCTTCGATCACCGCATCGTCGACGGCCACGACGCGGCGGTGTTCGTGCAGCGCATCAAGGGCCTGCTGGAGCACCCGGCGACTCTCTGGATGAACTGAGAACCATGGCTGAAACGATCAAGACCAAAGTCCTCATCATCGGCGCCGGCACCGGCGGCTATGTCGCGGGCATCCGTTGCGGCCAGCTGGGGCTCGACACCGTGCTGGTGGACGGCGGAGACGGCCTCGGCGGCACCTGCCTGAACGTCGGCTGCATACCCTCCAAGGCCATCATCCACGCGGCGTCCAAGTTCGAAACCGTCGCCAAGGCGGCAGGCGGCGGCACGCTGGGTATCACCGCCTCTAAACCCTCCATCGACCTGGCCCAGACTACGGCGTGGAAGGACGGCATCGTTAAAAAGCTGAACAATGGCGTCGCCGCCCTGCTGAAGAAGTCCAAGGTCAAGGTCATCAAGGGCTGGGCGAACTTCACCGACGCCAAGACCTGCACGGTGAAGACCGCCGACGGCGACATCGTCATCAGCGCCGAACACGTCATCCTCGCGACCGGTTCAGAGCCGGTCGAACTGCCCTTCCTGCCATTCGGCGGGGACGTCATCTCCTCGACCGAGGCCCTGTCGCTGTCGGCGGTGCCGAACAAGCTGGTCGTGGTCGGCGGCGGCTATATCGGGCTGGAGCTCGGCATCGCCTTCCGCAAACTCGGCGCGGAAGTCGCCATCGTCGAATTGGCCGACCGCCTGTTGCCGCTCTACGACAAGGCCCTGACCGACCCCGTCGCCAAATGGCTGGAGAAGCACGGCGTCGAACTGCACCTCGGCGCCAGGGCCGGCTCGTTCGAAAAGGGCCAGCTCAACGTCACCACGAAGGACGGCGCTGCCCTCAAGCTCAAGGCCGACAAGGTCCTCGTCACCGTCGGCCGCAAACCGCGCACCCAAGGCTGGGGCCTCGAGAACATGGGCGTCGCCATGGCCGGGCCGTTCGTGAAGATCGACGACCGCTGCGCCACAAGCATGAAAAACGTCTGGGCCGTCGGCGACCTGACGGGCGAACCCATGCTGGCGCACAAGGGCTCGGCCCAAGGCGAGGTCGTCGCGGAAATTCTCGCCGGCCATGACCGCCGCTTTGACCCTGTCACCATCGCCGCGGTCTGCTTTACAGAGCCCGAGATCGTCTCCGCCGGCCTCGGCCCGCTGGACGTCGAGGGCCGCGACGACGTCATAACCGCCGTCTTCCCGCTGGCTGCCATCGGCCGGGCGCTGGCCATCGAGGCGGGCGACGACGGCGGCTTTGTCCGCGTACTCGCGTCGAAGTCCGACCACCGCCTGCTCGGCGTTCAGGCCGTCGGCCAGCACGTCGCCGAAATGTCCAACAGCTTCGCCCAGATGCTTGAGATGGGCGCCGTGCTGGAGGATGTCGCCGGCGTGATCCACGTCCACCCGACGCTGGGAGAGGCGTTCCACGAGGCGTCGCTGCGGGCGCTGGGGCATGCGATCCACATCTAGGGACGAGGTTGAAGGATCAGGGAAACCGGGCCCGCGATGCGTCCGGCCCGCCCCTGTCCCTCACCCCGGATGCCCGTTCCCT
>DASRWP010000189.1:0-11616 GCA_035654535.1 Brevundimonas sp. | reverse complement strand
CTCCATCCGGCTGATGGCCTCGCGCGGGCTGTTGGCGTGCAGCGTGCCCATGGAGCCGTCGTGGCCCGTGTTCATGGCCTGCAGCAGGTCGAAGGCCTCGGGGCCGCGAACCTCGCCTACGATGATCCGTTCGGGACGCATCCGCAGGCAGTTCTTCACGAGGTCGCGCATGGTGATCATGCCCTGACCTTCGAGGTTCGGGGGGCGCGTCTCGAGGCGGACGACGTGCGGCTGCTGGAGCTGAAGTTCCGCCGCGTCCTCGCAGGTGATGACGCGTTCGGTCGGGTCGATGAAGGCCGTCAGGGTATTCAGCAGGGTGGTCTTCCCCGAGCCCGTGCCGCCCGAGATGACCAGATTACAGCGCGAGGCGCCGATGACGCCCAGGACGCGCGCGCCTTCGGGACTGATGGAGGCGTACTCCACCAGATTCTTCATCGTCAGCTTGTCTTTCTTGAACTTCCGGATCGTGAGCGTCGGCCCGTCGATCGCCAGCGGCGGGGCGATGACGTTGACGCGCGAGCCGTCCGGCAGGCGCGCGTCGCAGATGGGCGAGCTCTCGTCCACGCGGCGTCCGACCTGGGACACGATCCGCTGGCAGATATTCATCAGCTGGGCGTTATCGCGGAAGCGGACGTTGGTCAGCTGAACCTTGCCGCCGACCTCGATGAACACGCGGCCCGCGCCGTTGACCATGATGTCCGCGATGTCGTCACGCGCCAGCAGCGGCTCCAGCGGGCCATAGCCGAGGACGTCGTTGACGATGTCCTGGACCAGGTGCTCCTGCTCGGCGACCGACATGGAGACGTTCTTGATCGCCACCAGTTCGGATACGATGTCGCGGATTTCCTCCGCCGCCGCCTTGGTTTCCAGCCCGGCCAGCTGAGCCAGGTCGATGGTGTTCATCAGCGCGTTGAAGATCGTCGTCTTGGTCGCGTGATAGTAGTCGGACTGTTCGCGGACGATTTCGGCGACCGCCTGGGCCTTCTTCAGCTGTTCGAAGCCCGCCGTTGCCTTGGGCCCGGGCCCCTTTTGCGCCGGCGCCGGCTCGCCCGCGGCGCGGGGCCGGGCGGCGAGAGCGTCCAGACGGTCAGCCGCGGCGGACGCCGGCCGGGGAGCCGCTGGCGCGTCCGGTTTGCGAGCGGGAGTCGGGGCGCCGGCCGGGGCTGGCGCCGGGGCCAGGGCCAGGGCCAGATCGCCGTCGCCAGCGAAAGCGAACGCCTCGACCGCAGCGCCGGGAACAGCCTGCGCGCTCGGCTGCGAAGCAGGAGCAGGCGCCGCGGGTCGCGGAGCTGCGGCGGCGGCGCCCGGCTGACCTGTGCGCTTGCCGAACACGCTCTAGGACTTCTTCCGGAAAAGGCTGCCAAGGAGCGATTTGCCCTCCGCCCTGGCCGGCTTGCCCTTTGGCCCTGTGAGAAGCGGCAGTTCGCGGCGGGAGACGATCTGGGCGAGGGTCTGGAAGGCCTCGGCGGCCTTCGTCTTGGCTCCCGCGTCGAGGATCATCTGGCCGTTGTTCGCCGCCGCTCCGAACGTCTTCGGATCGAACGGGATCAGCAGGCTGGGATGCACCCCGAGCGCGGCGCCGAATTCTTTCGCCGGAATTTCCGGCCGGCCGGGGACGCCGACCTGGTTGAGGATCAGACGCGGCGGCGCGTCGTTCGGCCGACCCTGTCTGATGAGGTCGATCATGTTCTTGGCGTTGCGCAGCGAGGCGAGGTCGGGCGTCGCGACCACCACGACCTCGTCGGCCGCAATCAAGGTCCGTCGCATCCAGCCGGACCACAGGTGCGGCAGGTCAAGGACGACGAAGGGCGCGGTCGAACGGATTTGCGTGGTGACTTCCTCGAAGGCTTCCGGGGAGATGTCCCAGTCGATATCGAGGGTCGCCGGCGCGGCGAACAGGCTCAGCTTGTCGGTGCAGCGCACCATCATCCGGTCCAGCAGGACGGGATCAAGCCGGTCCGGCTGGCTGAGGGCGTCGGCCACGCCGCTCAGAGGATCCTGATTAAAATCCAGTCCGGCGGTTCCGAACGGCAGGTCGTAGTCGACGATCACCGTATTGGCGCCGATACGCTCGCTCATCGCATAGGCTGTGTTGTGCGCGACGGTGCTGGAGCCGGCGCCGCCTCGCGCGCCCACGAAGGCGATGGAGCGCCCCACGAACGGCTGCGCGGGGTCGGCGAACAGGCCTCCGATTGCGGCGATCAGCTGCAGCGGCTGCAGCGGCGCGACCAGATACTCGCTGACGCCCCGGCGCATCAGCTCGCGGAACAGCAGGATGTCGTTGGTGGCCCCCACGACGACGACCTTGGTGCCGGCGTCGCAGACCTCGGCCAGCTGGTCGACTTCCCACAGCAGGGTCTGCGGATCCTTCATGCACTCGACCACGATCAGCGGCGGGGTCGGTTCGTGCTGATAGGCCTCAACCGCGGCGGCGACGCCGCCGATGCGAATCTGGGTGCTGGCGCGCGACAGGCGTCTATCTTGACCTGCCCGCTCCGCCGCCGCGAGCGTGTCCTGCCGCTCGGCGAAGACGTGGATCGCGATCCGGGGCACCGAGACTTCGGGGGCGTGCGGACCGCTCAGGGTCGGGGGGGAAAACGCCGCAGCGGCTTCAGCGACAAGGTCGGCCACCGGGTTGAACTCGGCCACGGCAGGCATCAGGGCGACCGGCTGGTCCGCATGCAGTGTCTGAGGCGCGGGTTCCGCAGGCGCGAGCGGACTGGCCGGTGCGGTGAACTGGAGCGTCGTTCTCGGATCCGCCGAAGGGGCAGGCCCGGCGAAGGCGGCCGGGGTGGTCGCCGCGACGGTGGCCTCCGGCGTCGCGTATCCGGCCTCGAGATCGAATTCGTCGTCGAATTCGTCGTATGGCTGGGGTGCGAAGGCGTTGCTCATGAATTTCAATCCACGGCCCGAGAGATCTGGCCGTTGACCAGGGGTTCCTGCGCCGTCGAGCTCGGCTGGCCCCTGCGGTAGGCGTTGAACACCACGGCCGCCCGGCCCGAGTCCGCCGGCGTCATCGGCTGGGCGCCGAGGATGTCGCGGGGGTTCGTGATCTGGGCGGCCATGTTGGCGGTGACGGCGCAGCCGAAGTTGGCGGAAGACTGGTTGGACGCGCTCAGGGTCATGGTGCGCGGCTGCAGCGAGCAGTTCGGCACGTGGGCCCGCAGGGTCTCGAATCCGACGAGGACGGGAGCCCGGGGATCCGGGGCTGTGTAGCCCGCCATGCGAATGCGTCCGGCAGGAACGCCGGCCCGCTCCAGAGCGGCTCCTACGGCGTAGGCATGGGCGCTGGCGACCGGGTCGTCCCCGGCGGGCGCCTCGATTCGCACATAGGTCGCGCCCGCCGCTCCGAAGCGCGCCGCCAGGTCGCTCACAGCGGCGTATTGCGCGCCAGACAGTCCGTCCTCGCGAACCGCCAGCGCGATCCGGTCGAGCCCCGGCTCGACCTGGAGCATGTAACGGCCCGTCGGCGTGAGAGGGGCCGGATCGCCGGCCATGCTGGCCGCGCAGCCGGACAGGCCCAGTGCTGCGGAGCCGGCGGCGAGGCAGGTGAGGCGATTCAGGCGAGAGCGGTTCACGGGCGTCCTCATTCGATCACATAGCCCACGGGGCCGGTCCAGGCGGAGGCGGGGGCCCCGCCGGCCAGCGGCCGGTACTGCTGGTTCAACTGGCCGAACAGCAGGGTCTGGGCGTCATTGGCGATGATCAGGCCGTCGGCGGGCGTCTGCAGCCGGCCGGGCGACGTCGGGCTGACGATGTAGGCCTCGATGATGATGACCAGTTCGGTCTCGCCGGACAGGTAGTCGCGCGAGCGGAACAAGGCCCCGAGGACCGGCAGACTGCCGATACCCGGCAGCTGGTCGATGTTCTGGCGGGTATCCTCGCGCAGCAGGCCCGCGATCATCATTGATCCCCCTGACGGCAACTCCACGGTCGAAGAGGCGCGGCGCACGTTCAGCGCGGGGATGATCAGCGGGTCTTCCTGGGTTCCACCGAGGGTATAGGCGCCTGCGGTGGTCAGCTCGGACACTTCGGTCGAGAGCTGGAGGGATATACGACCCTCGGACAGGACGATGGGGCGGAAAGCCAGCCGAACGCCGAATGGTTTGAACTCGACGCCGACCGAAACCTGCCCGGTGGCCGCGTCAACGCTGCGACCCGTCGGGACCGGGAACTCGCCGCCGGCGAGGAATTCCGCATTCTCGCCGTTTACCGAAGTGACGTTGGGCTCCGCCAGGATTCGGACCAGACCCGCGCGTTCGAAGGCCCGCAGGCTGGTGTTCAACTGGTTGCCGTCGCCGCTGCGGTCGAGGAAGCTGAGGATGCCGCCGCCGAGCTGGCTGCCCGAGACGCCGAAGGCGGCGGTCTGCGAGAAGGCGAGGCCGTCGCCGACGCTGTTCAGGACCGCGTTGACGTCGAGGCCGAGCTGCTTGATCGCTGTCCTCTGCACCTCGATCACACGAGCCTTGACCATGACCTGATCGGAACCCTGGATGGTCATCATGTTGATGACCTTTTCCGGCGTGGCCACGAAAGCGCGGGCGACCTGGGCGGCGCGATCGGCCTCTCCGGGATTTGCGACAGGGCCGCTCAGGATGATGCTGTCGTTGACCGCCTCGGCCCTGACCTGCGAGCCCGGCATGACCCGGCTGAGGGTGTCCTGCAGGGCGGACACGCCGGCATCGACGCGGACGCGGAGCGACAGGATGGTCCGACCGGCGCCGTCGAGAACGACTGCGTCGGTTTCGCCGGGTTGCAGGCCGATGATGGTGATGCGGCGCGGCGAGTGCAGCATTGCTTCGGCCACGACCGGGTTCGGCACGATCACATCACGGGCGTCCGACGGCAGGTCGATCGCCATCGAGGAGCCGCGTGGCAGATTGATCAGCTGGGCGCCGGCCCCCAGCGGCACGGCGGCTCGCGACTGGGCGTAGGCGGTCGGCGGGGTCAGCGGACCCGCGGCGACCATGGTCAGGCAGGCGACCGCAAGGGCTGCGAGATGCTTCATCGGGCGTTTCATTGCACCACCACCACTTCAGGCGCGCCGCCGCGGAATACGCGGACAGCGGATGACTGCCGGACAACGGGCGCCACTCGTCCCGAGGGACCGCCGGTGTCGGCGTAGGAGCGCAGCACCAGACTGAGTTCGCCTTCCGACTTGGCCAGCGCGAGGGCCTCGGCGTCGCGGGGGCCGACTTCAAGGGTGGCGGTTGCGCCGACGACCGCCTGCGCGTCTTCGACCGCGCGCGTCGATTGGTCGATGGCCAGCACCTTGATGTTCTGCATCACGGTGGAGGAGTTGAACTTGGACCGTTCGGCCGTCTCCGCGCCCACGTTGGAGAGCGTTGTCTCGCGGGTCAGCAGGACATCTACGCGGTCGCCGGGCAGGATGAAGCCGCCTGCGGCCGTCTCCACGGTGACCCGGATGGCCATGGCGCGCATGCCCGGCTCAAGATAGGCGGCCATGTAGCCGCTGTCGCCGGCGCGAACGATCTTGCGACCCACGATCGGTTCGCCCGCCAGAATAGGCTCGCGGACGACGGAGCCCACATAGTCGGCCTTGGCGCCGCCGGACGCCATGTCCGTGGCAGCGCGGGTGACCGACGCCACCGCCCCCTCGGGCTTGGCGACGGCGGCCTCGACCGCGGGCAAGGGCGTCGAGCCGTCGGTGATGAAGGCCGGATTGACCTCGTCCGCCGGCCAGTCCTTCCACGCAAGGTCGCCTTCAGCGAGGCGTTGCCCGGGCTGCAGATCCTTGGCGGCGACCAGAACCTTGGCCATCGGGCGCGTGGGGACGGCCGCGGCGGCCGCGACGGCGGTGGGGGAGTTCGAGGGCGATCCCATCGCGCGCACGACCAGGGCCAGCCCGATGGCGGCTACGGCGGCGACGCAGATCACGATGATTCTGGCGGGCTTCATCAACGGTCTCCGGCAAGCCAGTCCGGACCGCTGAGTCGGTCCTGCGGCCCCTACCGTTAACGACCATGCCCGGATCGGGTTAACGCCTGCCTAAGTGCCCGTCAGCCCGCGATAAAAGCGGCCAGCAGCGGCGACGCGGGGTAAGCGATCAGGGCGCCGGCGGCGATGGCGACGCCATAGGGGATGTCGCCCTTGGGCTCCATGAGTTGGGTCAGCCATTGCGGGGCTCCCGCCAGATAGGGCTGCGAGTAGGACCGGGCGAACATCAGCACGAGACAGAACAGGCCGCCCATCAGGCCGGTATAGAGCAGAAACATCCCCGACCCGGACAGACCCAACCAGAGACATGACGCGGCCATCAGTTTGGCATCGCCGCCGCCGATCCATCTGAGCGCGAACATGCCCGCGCCCGTGAACAGGGCCAGGGCCCCCACACCGAGGTGAATCGCGACCGTCATCGGGGGCAGGCCCACCACGAGCGCCGCGGGGAAGAAGAGCAGAACCAACGCTCCCGAGATCCAGTTCGGG
Organism: Brevundimonas sp.; assembly: GCA_035654535.1. Classification (GTDB taxonomy): domain Bacteria; phylum Pseudomonadota; class Alphaproteobacteria; order Caulobacterales; family Caulobacteraceae; genus Brevundimonas. The sequence goes on along the minus strand of DASRWP010000189.1, from coordinate 5,169 downwards.
ATCTTCATGGACGTCAGGTCCCAAAGCCCGCCTGTGATGGCGAGGGCGGGCAAGGCCGCAAGAAGGATCAAGGTCAGGAAGTCCATGGGTCAACATCGCCCGGGCCGGGTTAAAACCACGTTGCCGGAACATTCGGGGCCGATACGAAAAAGGCCGGAGCGTCGCCGCTCCGGCCTCGGTCGTCTAGAACAGCAGTTGTTGTTTAGGGGGCGGCGGCCGGAGCAGCAGCAGGCGCGGCGGCGCCACCCATGCCGGTCGTGACGGCTTCGAACTTGGTCTTGATGGTCGTGCCCAGGGCGGTCACGGCCGAGATGATCACGACGGCGATCAGGGCGGCGATCAGGCCATACTCGATGGCCGTGGCGCCGGACTCGTCGTTCATGAAGCGCGAGATAAACTTGGTCATGGTCGTATCCTCTGATGATTTCTAAGCGAGCAACTGGCGGGGGGGAGCCGGTAGCCCGCTTGACCCCCAAAACGCACGATGACCATGGGCCCTAGCGGTTAAGACCAAGTCGTCAGGCATGGTTACCTGCAGATTTACTTCGATTGTCTGGAATTTCGCCGCTGACGCGCTGGATCTGCAATCATCGGCTTACCGGCAAAGGTAGAGTTGGCGCCGTCGTTTCAGACTTTCTTGAGGATTGCGCGGCACTGTTCCGCATCGCCCACGCGCGCGCTCTTTGAACAGAAGCCGACACCATGACCCGATCCGCACCAAGCCACCCTCGCGGCCGCATCCTTTGCGCACTCGCCGCAGCCGCCCTGCTTGCCGCTCCGACCGTGGGCTCGGCCCAGTCCGGCCAGTCCCGTCTGAGCGTGGAGATTGACCAAGCGGCGCGAGTGCAGCTTGCCGGGCCGGCCGGCTCCGTCATCGTGGGCAATCCGCGGATTGCGGACGTCACCGTCATCGACTCGAACACGCTCTATATTACCGGCAAGGGCTATGGCGTGACCGAGGTCGTCGCCGTCGATCCCATCGGCCGCACTGTTTTCCAGAGCCAGATCGTCGTCACCGACGGCGCGGGCGCCGGCCGTGTCAGGATCTGGCGCGGGGCCCAGGCCACTGAAATGGCCTGCGCCGCCGCCTGTTCAGTCGCGACGCGCTCAGCCGACGCACCCTGAGGCGAGACGGCCGTGTCCCGTCCCAGGCTCAGGTCCGCACCCAGCCGCCGGCTCCGGCCTTTCGTCGGTCGCTTCATTCGCGCGCGGGACGGGTCTGCCGCCGTCGAGTTCGGAATGGTGGCGCTGCCCTTCTGCCTGATGGTGTTCGCTATCCTCGAGCTGGCTCTGGTGTTCGTGACCGACTCCGTGCTCGAGAACGCGGCCATCGAAACCGGGCGGCTCGTGCGGACCGGTCAGGCCAGTGCGTCCAGCATGACCCCGGAGCAGTTCAAGACCTCGCTCTGCAGCCGCATGAGCATCTTCTCCGCCGACTGCGCGACGCGCGCGAAAATTGACGTGAGGGTGATCCCGCAGTTTGCAACCGTCCCGCCCGACCCGCTTCAGTCCGGCACGTTCGACGCGTCGCAGATGACCTACAGCAACGGCGTTCCCGGCAGCCTCATGCTGGTGCGGGTCTGGTACGAGCAGCCCCTGCTGACGACCTTCCTGTCGCAGGCGCTGTCCCGCACCCGGAACGGGCCCGCCATCCTGACCGCGACGACCGCGTTCCGGAACGAGCCCGCATGACCCGTTCGCTCCTAAGCCGCCTCCGGGACGACGAGCGCGGCGTCTCGGCGCTTGAGTTCGCCATGCTGGCGCCGGTGTTGATCGCCTTCTATTTCGGACTGGCCGAGTTCTGTCAGGGCTTCATGGCCCAGAAACGGATGGGGCACGTCTCGGCCATGGTCGCCGATCTGGTCGCCCAGGAAGAGACGGTCTCGACCGCGAACCTGACCGACATCTTCAGCATCGGCGGCCTCATCATGAAGCCGTTCTCGACCACTCCGTTGAAGCTGCGGGTCAGCAGCATTACGCGGACAGCCGGCGTGGCCAAGGTCAGCTGGAGCCGGGGTCAGGGCATGGACCCCCGGGCTGTAAACGAAACCGTCGTGCTTCCGGCCGATCTGATTACGGACGGGCAAAGCATCATCATGTCCGAGGCGACCTACGACTATGACTCGCCGGTCGATTACATGATGCCCAACGTTACCCGGTTCTCGCACCGCTACTATCTGCGGCCGCGGACGGTCGAACAGATTACGTGCACCGGCTGCTAGCCCCGACCAGCGCCTCGCGCAGGGCGCGGATCTTGGCGTCCGTTTCGGCCAGCTCGGCCGTGGGGTCGCTATCCGCGACGATTCCGGCGCCGGCCAGCGTCCGATAGCTCCAGCGATCCCCTGACCGCTGGAATGACGCTGTCCGGATCAGCACGGACGCGGTCAGCCGACCCCCGGGCTCGATGTGGAACAGACTCCCGCACCACGGTCCCCGCGGCGGCTCATGCGTGGCGATGACCTTCATCGCCTGATGCTTGGGCGCTCCGGTGATCGAGCCGGGCGGAAAGGTGGCCTCCAGAACTGACCTGGCGTCCGCGCCGGCTCGGGCCCGCCCGGAGACGGTCGAGACGAGGTGGTGGACGGTCGGATGGGTCTCGACCTCGAACAGGCGATCGACTGCGACGGAGCCCGGCTCCGCGATGCGGGCCAGGTCGTTGCGCATGAGATCGACGATCATCAGGTTTTCCGCGCGGTCCTTGACGCTCGCGGCGAGGTCTCGCTTCAGGCCGGCGTCCTGCGCCGGGTCCGCCGCCCGGGCTCGGGTGCCCTTGATGGGACGGGTCTCGATACGCCCGCCGGCAGGGTCGAACGTCAGGAACATCTCAGGGGAGTTGGACACAATCGCCCGGTCGCCAAGCCGCCAGAACGCCCCATACGCCGCCGCCCGGTCGGCCAGCCTCAGCATGACGTCGAAGGGATCGGCTCCGGCGTTCAGCCTGCCTGACCAGGCCCGGGCGATGTTGGCCTGGAACAGCTCACCGGCGGCGATGCGCTCCACCACATCGGCGACGGCCGTCAGATAGGCCGCGTCGGGGGCTTCGGAGGTGAATATCCCGGCAGGCGCGGAAGGGCGGGGCCAGTCACGGGTGCCGGCCAACCACGCCTCCGCCCGGTCGGCGGCGGCCGCGGCGGCCCCCGGATCGGCCCCCCGGCCAATTACCCGGACGACCCGATCGCGATGGTCGAAGGCCAGAAGCGCGGGATAACGCGCCAGCATCAGGTCGGGCCAGACCTGCGCGCGCGGGCCCGTGGCTTCCCTTGCGCCTGCGTCATAGGCGAGCAGTCCGACCACACCGGCGGCGGTCGGCTGGGACAAATCCGGCGCGGCCGACCAGGGCCCGATGTGAATGAGGTCCGGCTGGGCTCCGACGAACGACCACCTGCCCAACGCGCCGCCGTCCGACACGAGCGCGAGCGGTCCCTCCAGCGAGCGGACCGCGTTTGCGGTCGCCAGAGGATCCCGCCATGGCCGTTCGCGAATGTCCGCGAAGCCTTCGGTCACGCTGCCAGCCGCCGCTCGATCCTGTCTCTCACGGAGGCGTCGACGCCAAGCGCATCCCGCAGATAGCCCTCGATCGATCCGAACCGGGCGACGATCTCGTCCAGCGCCGTTTCGAGATAGACGGGCTCTACCCCGAGGAAGGCGACGACCGCGTCATGTGAGACGGACCGGCCGGTCATCGCCTGCAGCTGCCGGGCGATCCCCGGCGCGCGGCCCTCAAGATCGACAGCCGTGTTGGTCAGCAGATAGTCCTCGACCATGTCGTCGCGATTTACGTCCAGCAGCAGGTGCGTGAGAGCCGCGAGAAGTCCGGTGCGATCCTTGCCCGCGGCGCAATGGATGAGCACGGGCGCATCCTCGTCTCCCAGAGCCCGGAAATAGCGGCTGAACAGCTCGAGGTGAGCCGGCTCGAACGGCAGGCGCCGGTAGGTCTCCGTCATGAAGCGCCGGCCCGACTCCGGCGTCAGGTCCGCGGTCTTCAGGAAGGTGAGATGCGGAGCCTCGCCGCCGTCGTCATGGGCGCTCTCGATGACCTGACCCGAGAAGCCGGGCGGACGCCGCGACGGCTGGTCGCGGCGCTCGGAGGGGCGGCGCAGGTCGACGACGGTTCCGATGCCGAACGCAGCCAGACGCTGGAGATCGGCGTCGCTGACCCGGGCTTGATGGGCCGAGCGGAACAGGCGTCCCTTGACCAGACGCCGCCCCGAGACTGTCGCGTAATCTCCGAAGTCACGGAAGTTATCGAGGGCGTCGAAGGGGTGGATCCGGTCAGGCATGGGCGCCTTCTAGCCGAGCCCGACCGCCCTAACCACTCCCTGCGACCAGCCGCTGCATGGCGTCGAGGTAGGCCAGGAAGGCCTTGCGCCCGGCCGGGGTCATCGCGGCCTCGGTCAGCGGTTTTCGATCCTGAAACCGCTTGGTGACCGAGACGAAACCGGCGTCTTCCAGCTTGCGCAGATGGACGGACAGGTTGCCGTCGGTGGTCTGCAGGCGCGACTTCAGGGTGTTGAAATCGGCGCTGTCGACCGCCGAGAGCGCCGCCATGATGCCGAGACGAATCCGGCCGTGGATGATGTCGTCGATGCCATTGATGTCGAATGCGGCCGTCACGGTCAGCGCCTTGCCGCCCGCATCAACAGCCAGCCGGGCAGGGCCATCAGCAGGAACAGCGCGGCTGCGTAGGCGAGGTATTGCTCGGCCTGACCGCCCAGCAACGCCAGCAGGGGCGCGGCGACGAACGATCCAAAGGCCAGAGCCCACAGCATGCGGCTGCGATACATGGCTGCGCTGACCGCCCAGCCGACGCCGTAGAAGACCATGATGACCGAGGGGATCAGGGCGAAGCTGACCTCGGCGGACGCCGCCCCGCCTCGTAGGCTCATTGCGGCCATGGAGGCGAACAGGGCGAAGATGCCCCAGCCCAGCGCGCTCCAGGTGGTGCCGGTGGCGCGGTTGCCGGCGGTCATCACGCCGCCGGCTCGCTTGAGCCGGCCGATGATCAGAAACAGCACCGTCAGGAAAATCGCCGTGGCGACAAGCCAGCCGATGCCGATCGGCAGGCCGTCGGCCGCGGGAAAGACGCCGCTGATCTGCGTCCAGTGCAGCAGCGCGGCCGCGCCGTAGATGAGGCCGGCGCTCATCAGAATCGAGGCGCCCTGCATCGGC
>DASRWP010000188.1:0-2777 GCA_035654535.1 Brevundimonas sp. | reverse complement strand
CCTCAACCTGGCCCATCTCGACCAGCTCGTAGAAAACGGACCGCTCGATCCGGGCCCACAGGTCCGCCCGTACTCGCACGGAAGGAGACGGTTGGCCGGTGTCGGGATGCGTATCGACCACGATGGGGTGGTCCCGACCCGCCTCAAGCTCGTCGCCGACATCGGTGCTGAAGGCCAGCGCCTCGCCCCGGCGAGACACCGAGACCGCGCGGAACGGAAGGTCCTCGACCCGGATGGACAGCTTCTCCCCGGGCGTGACCAGAACATAGCCGTCAGCGTCCTTGCGCAGCACGGTCGAGAAGAGGCGGACCAGTTCGGGCCGGCCAATGGGCGACCCTTCGTGCATCCAGACCCCGTCCCGCTGGATCACGATGTCGATGTCGCCACAGTGGGCCGGGTTCCAGAGGTGAACGGGCGGCAGACCGCGCCCCGGCGCCTGCCTGGCCGCTTCCGCTATCCCGGCCAGCGCCGATCTGTCGTCTGTCGCCATACATCCAGACTTAGGCGTCAAGGGCGCTGCGGCAAACCCCTTCTAGGGGTCGGGGCGCACCACACCTTCGGGCGCGGCGGCGCCACGCCACAGAACGCGCCCTGAATCCACCGGTCCCGGGAGCGTTACCGCGCTCGCCGGAACGAAGCCGAACCGACCGAAATAGTCGGTGTCCCCGACCAGAAGGATGTCCAGACCGTCCGCCTTCGCCCGATCGATACAGGCCTGCACGAGTTCGGCGCCGACGCCGCCCTGGCGATGATCGCCGGCGACCGCGATAGGGCCAAGGAAAACCGCCGGGGTGTCGCCGATGCGCACCCTCCACAGCCGCACGGAGCCGATAGGCCGTCCGGCGTCTCGCGCAACGAAGCCGACGGCGATCCTCGCCCTCTCCCTCAACCGCTCCGCCGTCTTGGCGAACCGCCCCGGTCCAAAGGCGGCGAGCACCAGCGCATCGACCGCCTCCGCATCGGCGGGGGTTTCGATCTCGACGCGCGCGCGCGCATTTCCGGGGGCGGCATGGGACATGAGGGCGCGCAACTAGGGGCGACGCGTCACCAAATCAACCGGCTTTCGAAAAGTCCGGCGCTCGCTTCTGACTGAAGGCCATGAAGGCCTCCATCGCCTCGGGGCTGGTCATCTGGCTGCCGAAGGCCTCGCCCTCGCGCTGCATCAGCGCCCAGATCCGTTCGGCGTCGCGCATCAGCCGCTTGGTCTTGCGGATCGAGTTGGGAGCCCGCGTGGCCAGCTTTGCGGCGAGTTCCGTCGCGACCGCGTCAACATCCGCAGCCGGGACCGCCCGGTTGGCCAACCCCCAGGCCAGAGCCGTCGCGCCATCGATGGCCTCGCCGAGAGCGAACATCTCGAACGCTCGCTGGTGGCCCACCGTCTGCGGCAGCAGCATCGACGACGCCGCCTCGGGCGCCAGGGCCAGATTGATGAACGGCGCCGACAGCAGCGCGTCGTCCGCCACAACGACCATGTCGCAATGCAGCAGCATCGTCAGACCGATCCCGACGGCGCGCCCGCGGACCGCCGCGACCGCCGGCTTGTCCAGATCGGCGAGGCTCTTGAGGAAGTGGAACACCGGCGCGTCGGTGACGCCGCCCCCCTGCGAGCCGATGGCGATGAAATCGGCGATGTCATTGCCGGCGGAGAAACTGTCGCCCTCGGCGCGGAACAGCAGCACGCGCACCGCGTCGTCCGTCCGGGCGCGCTGCGTCGCCCCGGCCAGCGCCGCGTACATGGCCTGGGTGATGGCGTTCTTCTTCTCCGGCCGCGCCAGGGTGACGGTCAGGACGCCATCCTGCTGTTCGATGCGAATGTGGTCGGTCACGCCGCCTCTCCCGTCTTGATCATGGTCCACCAGTCGACGCCGTCCGGATCGCGCGTCCGGGTAATGCGTCCGCGCTGCAGCAGATAGTTGAGATGAGCCAACGCTTCGCCCGTCGCCATCCCCCTTACGCCGTCGCCGACCGGGCGGGCGAATAGCGCTTGGAAGACATCGACCGCCCGCCTCGGCTCGGCCAGAGACCGCTCCAGCCGCCTGAGCGCTGTTTCATGGCCGCGGATCAGGGCGTCCAGCCGGGCCTGCACGCCACGGAACGGCTCGCCGTGGGAGGGCAGGACCAGAGCGTCTTCCGGAAACACCGCCTTCATCCGCTCCAGCGACTGCAGCCAGTCGCCCAGCGGGTCGGCGTCAGGCTCCGTCGGCCAGACCGACACGTTCGACGAAATCTTCGGCAGGATTTGATCCCCGCCCAGCACCACGCCATCGGTCTCGCGCCAAAGGCAGGCGTGCTCCGGGCTGTGCCCCTCGCCCACCACCACGCGCCAGTCATGCCCGCCGATGCTCATGCGGTCCCCGTCGCGCATCCGCACGTAGCCCGACGGCATCGCCGACACCGCCCGCCCGAACTGACCGTATTCCCGGCGGTACGTATCTATCTGTCCGTCGTCCCACCCCGCAGCCCGATAGTGAATCGCGCCCGCTTCCGGCGCGGGCTGGCCGGTGTCCGCCAGAAGCATCCGGCCGGTGACATACTCCAGCCGGGTCATCACCAGAGGCGCGGCGAAGCGGGCGCACAGCCAGCCGGCCAGGCCGATATGGTCGGGGTGCATATGGGTGCAGATCACCCGCGTGACCGGACGCCCGCCGAGGGGCCCCGCCAGCATGGCCTCCCAGCGGTCGCGCGAGTCCGGGATGTTCAGTCCGGTGTCGACGACAGCCCACCCCTCGCCGTCCTGGACCGCATAGACATTGATGTGGTTCAGGGCGATCGGCATC
>DASRWP010000187.1:0-6135 GCA_035654535.1 Brevundimonas sp. | reverse complement strand
CGACTGGATCCCGGGGAGCTTCGCCGAGACCTTCGCGGTCGGCGACGTGGTGCTGGTGCGCGAGGCCGCCGACGAGGCGGGCGAGTTTTCGCGCTGGACGCTGCGGCAGGTGCCCGAGGTGCAGGGCGCCTTCATGGCGATGGACGTGAACACCGGCCGGGTGCTCGCCATGCAGGGGGGCTTCTCCTACCAGTCGTCGGACTTCAACCGCGCGACGCAGGCGCGCAGGCAGCCGGGATCGGCCTTCAAGCCGCTGGTCTATGCGGCGGCGCTGGATTCCGGCTACACGCCCGCGACCATCGTCGTGGACGCGCCGATCGAGATCGACACGCCCCAGGGCCTCTGGGTGCCGCAGAACGCTTCGGGCGAGTACTACGGGCCGACAACGGTGCGCGTGGGCATCGAGATGTCGCGCAACCTGATGACGATCCGCCTCGCCCAGGAGATCGGGATCGAGACGGTCGCGCAATACGCCGAGCGATTCGGCGTCTACGACGAGATGAGCCCGTTCCTGTCGAACGCGCTGGGGAGCCAGGAGACGACGCTCTTCCGCATGGTCGCGGCCTACGCGATGTTCGCCAACGGCGGGGAGCGGGTGGAGCCGACGCTGGTCGACCGGGTGCAGGACCGCGACGGCAACACGCTCTACCGCCACGACCAGCGGGTCTGCGTCGATTGCGGGGACCTGGGCCTGCCCGAGGGCCGGGGGCCGACGATCCAGTCGAACCGCACGCGGATCATGAACGCGGTGACGGCCTACCAGCTCACCTCGATGATGGAGGGGGTGGTGCAGCGCGGCACGGCGGCGAACGCCATCGACCTCCCGGTGCCCATCGCCGGCAAGACAGGGACCACGAACGAGGCCAAGGACGTGTGGTTCGTGGGCTATTCGTCCAACATCGCGGCGGGCTGCTACATCGGCTACGACACGCCGCGCCCCATGGGCGGCGCCTCGGGCGGGGGGGTCTGCGCGCCGGTGTTCCAGGAGTTCATGGCGCAGGCCACGGGCAGGTACGGCGGCGGCCCTTTCGCGGTGCCCGAGGGGTGCAGCTTCATCAACATCGACCGCTTCTCGGGCTCGCGCCTGCCCGACGACGCGGCGGGGGAGAACGTGGTGCCCGAATGCTTCCGCGCGGGCGAGGAGCCGATCTTCGGCATCACCTTCGACGGCGGCTTCGAGATGGCGGGGGACCTGCCGCTGGTGGAGGAGGTGCGCGCGGCGTCGCGTAGCGTGACCACCTCGACCGGCGACACGGCGACGGTTCAGGACGGCAACGCGAGCTTCGGGACGGTGTCGTCGGGGGGGCTCTACTAGGGTCCGCTGGCGCGCTATGCTGGGGCGGAGGAGGACGGCATGAACGCGCCGCAGACGATCAACCCGCCCCGCCCGGCCACGTATCAGGACGTGCTCGACGCGCCGCCCAACATGGTGGCGGAGATCGTGGGGGGCGAGCTGCACCTGCATCCGCGGCCGGCCGGGCCTCACACCGTCGCGGCGAGCGCGCTGGGTGCCTCGATCTCGGGCCGAAGCGCGACATCTACGCGCGCGCCGGCGTCGGACACATCCGGCTGGTCGATCCCGAGGCGCTGACCTTGGAGGCCTTCGAGCTTCGGGACGGTCGGTGGTCACTGCTCGCCACGGTCACCGACGTCGACCCCGTCCGCCTCGCGCCCTTCGACGCGATCGAGTTTCCCCTCTCGGCGCTCTGGCCGGACTGACCCCCAGACGCCACCCCCGCCGCCTTGCCCGGCCCGGCCCCGCGGTCTATCACCCGCCGGCCATTCTTCGGGGATTTCCATGCGCGCCGAGACCCAGACCCTCGTGGAGGCCATCCGCGGCTCGATCGAGCTCGTGAGCCGCCGCATGGACCGCGCCACCGCCGCGCACCGGCTCGAGGAGTTCAACGCGCGGGTCGAGGACCCGACGCTGTGGGACGACCCCGAGGCCGCTCAGGCCCTGTCCCGTGACCGCTCGCGTCTCGAGACCCAGATCAACACCGTCCGCGAGATGGAAACCGGTCTGGAGGAGGGCGTCATGCTCTCCGAAATGGCCGACGAGGAAGGCGACGAAGCCACGCTGGAAGAGGCGCGCGCCTCTTTGAAAGGGGTCAAGGACCGGGCCGCCCGCGCGGAGCTGGAGGCGTTGCTGTCCGGCGAGGCCGACGGCAACGACGCCTATCTGGAGGTCAACTCCGGCGCCGGAGGCACCGAGTCGTGCGACTGGGCCGGCATGCTGCTGCGGATGTATTCCCGGTGGGCCAAGGCGCACGGCTATGAGGTCGAACTGGAGGCCGAGGAATCGGGCGACCAGGCGGGCATCAAGTCGGCAACGATCCTGATCAGCGGCCCCAACGCCTACGGCTGGCTGAAGTCTGAATCCGGTGTGCACCGGCTGGTGCGCATCAGCCCCTACGACGCGGCCGCCAAGCGCCACACCTCATTCGCCTCGATCGGCGTCTCGCCGGTGGTCGACGATGCCATTGAAATCGACATCAATCCGTCGGACGTGCGCACGGACACCTATCGCGCCTCAGGCTCGGGCGGTCAGCACATCAACAAGACGGACTCGGCCGTGCGTCTGACACATATTCCCACCAACACCGTGGTCGCCTGTCAGGCCGGCCGATCGCAGCACCAGAACCGCGAACAGGCGTGGAAAATGCTACGGGCGAGGCTGTACGAACTGGAGCTGCAACGGCGCGAGGCGGCGGCGCAGGCTGTGGCGGACGCAAAGACCGACATCGGCTGGGGCCACCAGATCCGCAGCTACGTCCTGCAGCCCTATCAGATGGTCAAGGATCTGCGCACGAACGTCGAAACGTCGGACACGCAAGGCGTTCTGGACGGTGATCTCGACGCGTTCATGGGCGCGGCGCTCGCAGCGCGGGTCGGCGAGACGCGCGGCAGCACCGTCGAATAAAGACAAGGCCCGCGGATGGATCCGCGGGCCTTGTTGATTTCACATTGTTCAGGCCGGTTTGGCTTCGGCCTTGATGCCCGGCATGGCCGGCGGCACCGGCTTCTCGGGCTGATAGCGTTCCGGCTTGGCGGGCGCTTCTGCAGGCGGCTCGATCGAGGCGGCGGCCAGAGGCAATTCGCGCTTGGCCTGGATGGAGCGGCCCTGGAACCAGGCGCCGGGCTCGACAGCCAGCTGTTCCTGGGTGATGTCGCCCTCGACACGGGCGGTGGCCATCAGGCGGACGGCCTTTCCGGTGATCGAGCCCGACACGCGCCCGCGCACCTCGACCTGATCGGCCGTGATCGAGCCCTCGATCGAGCCGCTCTCGCCGATGATCACGCGCGACAGCCTTACGTCGCCCTTCAGGGCTCCATCGACCTGCAGGTCGCCGCCGCCCGAAATATTGCCTTCGTATCGCACCCCGGCCGTCAGCGTGGACAGGTTGGTCGAGCGGATCGGCCCGGAGGTTGTCGCGGGCGGGGCCGCGGGCCGCGCAGGCTCCAGCGCCCGGCCTTCGGGCTGGGGCGTCCGGTCGCTCATGGACGGAATGTTGAAGTTCCCGTCTTCGGGCTTGCTCCGGTTGAACATGATCATCTCCGCCTTGATAAGCCTGACAGGCCCCCGCCCAGCGCCGGCAGTTAGGGACAACATCGCCGCCGGGGCAAGCAAAGAGTCGCTGATCAGGGCTCTGCGGCTGCCGCCAGCACCTCGGCGGCGTGCCCCTTGACCTTCACCTTGCGCCAGACGCGCCGCACCACGCCGGCGCCGTCGATCAGGAAGGTCGCGCGCTCGACACCCATATAGGTCCGGCCATACATCGACTTCTCCACCCAGACGCCGAACGCGTCGGTCACGTCTCCCGGCTCGTCGGATGCGAGGATCAGGTCGAGAGCGTATTTGGCCTTGAAGCGCTCCAGCTTCTTCACAGGATCGCGGGACACGCCGATTACGACGGCGCCCGCGGCGGCGAAATCATCAGCCAGCGCCGAGAAGTCCTGGCTCTCGCTGGTGCAGCCGGGAGTGTCCGCCTTCGGGTAGAAGTAGAGGACGACCGGGCGGCCCTTCAGGGAAGCGGACGAAACGCGCGCGCCGTCGCTGGTCGCCATGTCGAACGCGGGGGCCTGCATGCCTTCAGTGACTTCCATCTTCTACTCCCGTCATCCTCGGGCTTGACCCGAGGATCAGATGTTGAGGCCGTCGGGCGTTCCCGACGGCCCTCCGGCCGCCGAATGCAAGGCCGCGCCGGAGCACCGGACCGTCTGGCCCTCGGGTCAAGCCCGAGGGTGACGGCTGCGGGAGTTCAAACAGGCCGCACCAGCACGATCTTCTTCTTGCCCGCGGCCAGCTTGAGTACGCCATCGGCGCTGATGTCGCCTGCCTCGATGAGCCGCGCGGCGTCCGCCACCACTTCGTCGTTCAGGCGCAGCCCGCCGCCTTGCGCCAGCCGGCGCGCCTCTCCGTTCGACGCGGTCAGCCCCGCTCTCGCCGCGACCGCGGCGATCATCGCTCCGACGATCTCGTCACGTGGCAGCTGCACGGTGGGCAGGTCCATCGACGTCCGGCCCTGCTCGAAGGCCGATTCCGCGGTAGCGCGGGCCTTCGCCGCCTCGTCCGCGCCGTGCAGCATCGCCGTCGCCTCGTCGGCGAGGACCTTCTTGGCGTCGTTGATGGCGGCGCCGTCCAGCGCCTCCAGCCGCGCCACCTCGTTCAGCGGCAGGTCGGTGAAGAGGCGCAGGAATTTCCCCACGTCGGCGTCATCGACGTTACGCCAGAACTGCCAGTAGTCGTACGGGCTCAGCTGCTCGGCGTTCAGCCAGACCGCCCCTTGCGCGGTCTTGCCCATCTTTCCGCCCGAGGCGGTGGTGAGCAGGGGCGTGGTCAGGCCGAACGCCGCCTTCTGATCCACACGGCGGACCAGATCGACGCCGGAGACGATGTTCCCCCACTGGTCCGACCCGCCCATCTGCAGGGTCACGTTGCGGGCGCGGTTCAGCTCGAGGAAGTCCACCGACTGCATCAGCATGTAGTTGAACTCGAGGAAGGTCATCGGCTGCTCACGCTCAAGCCGCAGCTTGACCGAGTCGAAGGCCAGCATCCGGTTGACGGTGAAATGCGTGCCGTACTCGCGCAGGAACTCGACGTAGCCGTAGGTCGACAGCCACGCGTCGTTATCGACCATGACGGCGTCGGTTGGACCGTCGCCGAATGTCAGGAAGCGCTCGAAGACGGTGCGGATCGAGGCGATGTTCGACTGAATGGTTTCGTCGGTCAGCTGCGGCCGCGAGGCATCCTTGCCGGTCGGGTCGCCAACCTTGGTGGTGCCGCCGCCCATCAGGACGACAGGCCTGTGCCCCGCCTGCTGCAGCCTGCGCAGCATCATGATCTGGATCAAACTGCCTACGTGCAGCGACGGCGCGGTGGCGTCGAAGCCGATGTAGCCCGTGAGGACACCGCCGGCGCCCGCGGCGTCGAGCTCGGCCGGGTGGGTGATCTGGTGGATGTAGCCGCGCGCCTGCAGGGTCTGGAGGAATGAGGACTTGAAGGCGGTGTCGGTCATGGGCTCAGACTTGGGGATCAGGCTTGGCTTGGAAGGGAAGGGGCGTGTAGCACGGGGCCATGGAAGCGCGAACAGCCCCGGCTGCGACAGCGATACTGCAGCCGCACCCCGAGAGCGCAGCGGGGCCGGCGACGGGGGTGGCGGCTCATGTCGAGCGCGATGGCCAGCTGCTCTGGTTGCGCTTCGTCGTCGAGGGCGAGGTCGACCGGATTGCCTGGCCAGCCGAGGCTGAGCAGGGACGTGCGGACGACTTGTGGCGGCACACCTGTTTCGAGGCCTTCGTGGCCACGGATGACGGCTACGTTGAGTACAATCTGTCGCCTTCCGGCCAGTGGGCCACCTATCGCTTTGAGGGGCCCCGCGCGGGGATGCGCGCGGCGGATGAGGTCGTGACCGTCGAGGGAATGGACGGAGCATCCGACCTGCTCGCTCTGGAGGCGCGGATCGGGTTGCCCCACGGGGCAAGCCGTCTCGGCCTGTCGGCGGTGATCGAATCCGTGGATGGCCATATCAGCTACTGGGCGCTGGCCCATCCGTCCGCCCAACCCGACTTCCACCATCCCGATTCCTTCGTTCTGGACCTGCCATGAAATTCGGCATCGACCGTCTGTTGACCGAG
>DASRWP010000186.1:0-2123 GCA_035654535.1 Brevundimonas sp. | reverse complement strand
CCAGGTCCGAGACCGGCGGCGGCGTCGAGGCGTTCGAACTGATGAAGCGCATCGGCATGGGGTTCGTGCTCAGACACATCCCTAGCGCACGCGAGCCACTGGATAGCGCGCCGCCATGGTACGTCCTGATCGAACTGGTCTCCGGCGAGCCCGGCGCGGCGGAGTCCGCCATGGAGCGGCTGCTGACGGTCGCCTTCGAGAAGGGTCTCATCACCGACGCCTCCATCGCCCAGAATGACGGCCAGCGCGCCGCCTTCTGGAAGGTGCGGGAAGAACAGTCGGCCGCCCAGAAGCCCGAGGGCGGCGGCTGGAAGCACGATGTCTCCGTGCCTCTGTCCCGGATAGCGGACTTTCTCGAGGAGGCGACGGCGGCGGTCGAACGCTTCCACCCGGGCGCCCGGGTCAGCGCCTTCGGCCACGTCGGCGACGGCAACATCCACTATGACGTGTTGTGTCCCCCTGGAGGTGATCAGGACGCCTTTCTCGCCCGCCGGGCCGAGGGATCGCAGATCGTGCATGACATCGTCGCCCGTTATGGCGGCTCCATCTCGGCCGAACACGGCCTTGGCCGGCTGAAGACGGATGAGGCGCGGCGATACAAGTCGCCGGTCGAGATCGCGACCATGCAAGCGGTGCGCGCTGCGATCGATCCGCTTCGGATCATGAACCCCGGAGTGCTTTTCTGAGGTCGTATTTTCCCGTCGGTTGGGGCCGGAACAAAAAAGGAACATGTCCGGGGTAAAGTGTCAGGCCTTCATGTGGAGGCAGGATGCGAGATATCCGGAGCGACTGGTACGAACCCCGCAGTCCCGACACTCACCCACGGGGTCGGCTCATCGTCTGCTGCGCGACACCCGGTTGCCTCCATGCGGCCGTGGTGGATCCGCGCCATCATTTCAGCAGCCGCCGCAACTGGCCTGCAGAGGGGCCGTCGCAACGATTTCGCTGCGTCTGCGGCGGGCGTGACAGCGTCGTTCGGTATACGGCCAATACGGATCAGGCAAACGGGCCGGTTTCGCGCGACGTGATCCGCCTTTGGCTCTGACGGGCCCGAGAGGGGCGACTTGCCCCTTCAGCAGGCGCGGCCTATCGGTTCGGCCTCGATTCAACCGCGCCGGAGCCCCTTATGACCCTCGCCCTGCTGTTTCCGGGACAAGGCAACCAGTCGGTCGGCATGGGCGCGGCGCTCTCCGACGCGTTCGCCAGCGCGCGCGATGTGTTCGCCGAAGTCGATGAGGCGTTGGGGCAGAACCTCTCCCGTTTGATGCGCGAGGGGCCGGAGGATCAGTTGACCCTGACCGAGAACGCCCAGCCGGCGTTGATGGCGGTGTCGATGGCCGTGGCCCGGGCGCTCAAGACCGAGTTCGGCTTTGAAATCGGCAAGGCCGCCTTCGTCGCCGGGCACTCTCTGGGTGAATATTCGGCCCTGTGCGCGGCCGGGGCGATTTCGCTGACCGACACCGCCCGGCTCCTGAAGCTGCGCGGTCAGGCGATGCAGCGCGCAGTCCCGGTCGGCAGGGGCGCGATGGCGTCGCTGATCGGGCCGAAAACCGATCTGGCCCTTGCTGAAGCCGCCGCCGCCGCCGGCTCGGAAGTGGGCGTCTGCGTCGTCGCGAACGACAACAACGCCGGCAACATCGTGATCTCGGGCGACAAGGCCGCCGTCGACCGCGCCATCGAAAAGGCCAAGGAACTCGGCGCCCGCGCCATCCCGCTGAACGTCTCCGCGCCCTTCCACTGTCCGCTGATGCAGTCGGCGGCGGATGAGATGGCTGGCGCGCTTTCAGACGCCCGTATCGTCGCCCCCTCGGTCCCGGTCGTCGCCAATATCACCGCCCGACCGCAGACCGATCCCGAGGTCATCCGCCGCCTGCTGGTGGAACAGGTCACCGGCCGGGTGCGATGGCGCGAGAGCATGGAATGGATGGCGGGGGAGGGCGGCGCCGTCCGCTTTGTCGAAATCGGCTCCGGAAAGGTTCTGACCGGCATGGCCAAACGCATCGCGCCGGACGCCGAGAGCCAGTCGCTGAACGCACCGGAGGATCTGGAAGCGTTCGCGAAGAGTTTTTGACACAGACCCGGCCTTCATCCTCGGGCTTGACCTGAGGATCAGAGGTCCGGGC
>DASRWP010000185.1:0-4027 GCA_035654535.1 Brevundimonas sp. | reverse complement strand
CGGGCGTAGAGGCGGACCTCGGCCAAGGTTTCCTTGAACTGGGTGAACTGGGCCCCGCGGGCGCCGCCGGCGATGCCGGCGCCGGCCTCGCCGAACGGGGCGACCATGGCCACGCGCGGTTTGACCAGGATGTCGGTCCCTTCCGCCAGATGGATGACCGCCGCTTGGCCCGCGAACAGGCTGGGCGACTGGAAGCCGCCGTCCCCGACGCCGGCGAAGTCGGAGTCGTCGTGGGCGTGACCGCCACCGCCGCCCCCCGCGTGGCTCGGAACCACGATGGCGCGTGTGATGCCGCCGAGACGCGCGACCGGCAGGGTGAAGGACCACGGATCGAGGCCGTAGGATACGTCGAATGAGGCGCTGATGCTGTTGGCCCCATTGCGCAGGTCGATCGACCCGTCGACCGAGCCGACTTCGTTGCCACCGAGGCCGGAATCGACCGCCACGAAGCCCGGCGCGACCACCTTGCCGCGCGCGTCGATGACCCGGGCCCCAGAGGGGGCGGTGCCGGTTCCGACGGAGACGACCCGCCCGTTCTGGATCACGACGGTGCCATTCTCGATGACGGACGTGCCGGTCAGCACGCGGCCGCCGGTGATTGCCGTCAGCGACTGGGCGATGACGGGCGACGACAGCGCGGCGATCGAAGCCGCGGCGAGGATGAGGGTTCTGAGGCGCATCAGCGGGCTCCCTGCGGCACGGCGGCCGCGGCGCGGCCATAGCCGGGCTGGCCCAGCTCGAAGTCGGATACGGGCTGATAGGCCGGGTTCATGCGGTCGTACGACAGGCCGCCGTCGATGAAGACCTGATCGGCTCGCGCGTAGACGCTGAACGGGTTGGCGCTCCAGATCACCACGTCGGCGCGCTTGCCGAGCTCGAGCGAGCCGGTCTGGTCGGCGATGCCGAGCGACCGGGCCGCGTTGAGGGTGATCCACGAGATCGCCCGCTCCTCGGAGATGTTCATGCCGATCTGACGACCGGCGGCGAGGGCGGCGGCGGCTTCCTGATTCAGTCTCTGGGTCAGCTCGGCGTCGTCGGAGTGGATGACGGCGCAGCTGCCTTCGGGCGCGTCGACCAGGGCGGCGTTAGCCTCGACCCCGTCGAGGGCCTCCATCTTGAAGCCCCACCAGCCGGTCCACATGTCGGCGCAGATGCCCTCGCGGGCCAGCAGCGGCGCGACCTTGTAGGCCTCGATCGCGTGGTGGAAGGCGGTGATCTCGTAGCCGAACTCCTTGGCGATATCGATCATCACGGCCATCTCGTCGGCGCGGTAGCAGTGGTTCTGGACCAAGACCGAACCGTCAAGCACGCCCGCCAGCGTCTCCAGCTGCAGGTTGCGGGTCGGAGGCGAGCCCTCGCCGTCCTCGCGCCATTTGTCCCATTTGGCCTTGTAGTCGCGGGCGGCGATGAAGGCGGCGCGATAGCCGGCGACATTGCCCATGCCGGTCGCGGGCGAGGTGTTGCGGCCGCCGTAGACGCGGCTGGGGTTCTCGCCGCAGGCCATCTTGACGCCATACGGAGCGCCCGGGAATTTCATCCCCTGCATGGTGACCGAGGGGATGTTCCGGACGGTCACGGACCGGCCGCCGAACAGATTGGCGGAGCCGGGCAGGATCTGGAGGGTTGTCACGCCGCCGGCGCGGGCGGCGTTGAAACCGGGATCCTGCGGCCACAGGCTGTGCTCGGCCCAAACCTGCGCCGTATTCGGATTGGTCGCCTCGTTGCCATCGCTCATCCCCGACACGCCGGGGGAGGGATAGACGCCGAGGTGGGAATGGACGTCGATGATCCCGGGGGTCACGAAGCGCCCGCGGGCGTCGACCACGCGATGGCCGCCCGGAACCGCCGTGTCCGCACCGCCGACGGCGGTCACACGTCCGTCGGTAAGGATGACGACACCGTTCTCGATCCGCTGGCCGGCGCCGGTGAAGACCGTGCCGCCGACGATGGCCATGTTCTCGCGCGGCAGGCCGCGATAGGTCGACGGGAACGGGTCGGGGTTGGCGGCGGCGTCGAGGCCGCGCGCCAAGGTCTCGGGAGCCTTGGCGGCGGTCTCATCCGACGGGCCGCTGTCGCCGTCGCCGGTGGTGGCGCAGGCGGCCAGCGCCAGCGAGCCCGCGAGGACGCAGGCGAGCACGGCGAGGCTGGAACCCCGCAAGGCGTGTGGTCTCATGGATCGCTCCCCTTGTGCGCGCTGCCGCGCACGTCGGGGCGGATTACAAGAGGCTCCGGCGCGCCGCGTCAAAGCCGGAAACATTACAAACCCGTAAGGTGTCCGGCCGGGGCGGCGGGTCTCAGGGGGCCTTGAAGCTGAGACCGGGCGGGTTGCAGGCTGCGGTCCGATCCGGATAGATCGCTGCATGACGATCCTGCGCCCGACGGTCCTGCTCGTGCTCGCCGCTCTCGTCGGCTGTGCGGAGCCCGAACGGGCCCCGGAACGTCCGGCCACGCCGGCCCCCTCTCCCGCCGCCGGGCCGGCCGAAGCGGAGCCTGTCGTCCCGGCCCGGCCGGGCGATCCGCCCCCCGCCCGGAGCGCCGCGACGGTCGGCTCCCTGGCCGGTTCGTGGCGCATCGCCGGGATCGACGGCGCGCCGCTGGATGAGCCGGTCGGCCTCGCCCTGACCGGCGACGAACGACAGCTGTGGTGGGAACCGCGATGCGCCGGCGCCGCACGCGACTACAGCATCGAGGGCTCGCGGATTTCCTTCGCATCGACGCAGGGGCCGAGACCCGCCGGAGCCCCGACGCCGCCCGTCTGCGCCATCGGCCTGCCGCCCCGCCTCGGTGACGTCATGCGGGCGCTGGACGGCGCAACCAGCATCTCGCGCACGCCGAGCAACGGCGTGTTGATCGCCGGACCGAGGCACAGCCTGACGCTTTATTCGCAGTAGGCGGCGGCGAAGGTGAGCTTGTCATCCCGGACGCGGCGAAGCTGCGATCCGGGACGGAGTGACTGACCTGTGCGCCCTCCCGGAAATCGCCTGTCGCTTGTCCGGGAGAAGGGTGACCGCAGACGGGCTTGTCCGACGTGTCGCCCGGACCGCCGCATGCGCAGCTTCCGGGCGGATAAGGATGGTGCGGCTGGCGTCCCGGATCGGCGCGTCGCGCCGTCCGGGATGACAAGGTTTCAGCGCCCGGTAGAGGCCTACCCCAGCGCCTTCATCAGCTCGGGCACGATGACCTTGTAGTCGCCGACGAGGCCGTAGTCCGCGACCTGGAAGATCGGGGCGTCGGCGTCCTTGTTGATCGCGACGATGACCTTGGAGTCCTTCATGCCGGCGAGGTGCTGGATGGCGCCCGAAATGCCGATGGCGATGTACAGCGCGGGCGCCACGACCTTGCCGGTCTGGCCGACCTGATAGTCGTTCGGCGCATAGCCGGCGTCTACGGCGGCGCGCGACGCGCCGACGGCGGCGCCCAGCTTGTCGGCCAGCGGGTCGAGGACGGCATGGAATTCTTCGGCCGAACCCAGGGCCCGACCTCCGGACACCACGATCTTCGCGGCGCCCAGTTCGGGCCGGTCCGACTTGACCATCTCTTCCGACACGAAGGCGGCCCCGCGGCCGGCTTCGGCGCCTGCGATGGACTCGACCGAAGCCGAACCGCCGCCGGCGTCGGCAGCGTCGAAATTGGTCGGGCGGACTGTGATGACCTTTTTCGCGTCGCCGGACTGGATCGTCTCCAGCGCATTGCCCGCGTAGATCGGGCGCACGAAGGTATCGGGGGAGACGACCTCGATGATGTCCGAGATCGGGGCGACATCCAGTTTGGCGGCGATCCGCGGCATGTAGTTCTTGCCGTCGGTGGTGGCGGGCGCGAGGATCGCGTCATAGCCGCCGGCCAGCCCGACCACGGTTGCCTCTACCGCCTCGGCGAGTTGGTGGCCGAGGGCGTCGCTCTCGGCCAGCAGCACCTTGCGCACGCCGGCGATCTTCGCCGCCGCGTCGGCCGCGGCGCGGGAGCCCTGACCGAGAACCAGCAGGTCCACCTCTCCCGACAGCTTCAGCGCCGCCGTGATCGTCTTGTG
>DASRWP010000184.1:0-2522 GCA_035654535.1 Brevundimonas sp. | reverse complement strand
CCGAGCGCGCCGAGACGCGCTCGGCCACATCGGCCGGCAGCAAGAATGGCTCTTCCGAACGGTCCTCAAGCCAGCCGAGGATGGCGGCGGGTTCGCACAGGGTCAGGGCCTTGCCGTCTTCCGTGACCTTCAATACCGGCGGCATGCCCGAAGGGTTCAGGTTCGCGACCGGACAGCCGTCCTCCCACGGGCGGACGGGAGTCTCGGTGAACGCCAGCTTCGCTTCGCCCAAGGCCAGGCGTGCGGCCCGTGAGCCCGGATCGAAGGCGAAATGATACAGGACGCAGGCCGACATTCGGGGTTCATGCACGCGAGGGCGTTAAGCCCGCGTTAGCCACGCCTCAGGACCACGGCCCTTTTGAGGAAGGCGGCTCGGCCGATGCAGCGTCTTCTGACGGGTTGGACGTCGGCTGCGGGGCGGGACGACCGCGCGGATCGGGGTGAATGAGGATATCGGCACCGGGCCAGCGCGCCAGCAGCCGGCCCTCGGCTTCGGCCATGATGGCGTGGGCGGCCTCCAGCGTCAGGCCCGGGTCGAGATCGACGTGCATTTGAACCATCATCGTCGTGCCGGACATGCGCGTGCGCAGCTGGTGCACGCCGGTGATGCGGGGATCCGACAGAATGGTGGTGGTGATCGCCATGCGATCGCTTTCGGGCAGGGCCCTGTCGACCAGATGATCGGCCGCCGTCCGCAACACGCCAGCCGCTCCCCAGAAAAGCCAGACCGCCACCACCAGTCCGGCGGCGGCGTCGAGTCCCGGCGCGGCGAGGAAGGCGCCGGAGATCACGCCGATGAGGACGACGAAGTTGGCGGCGAGATCGGCGGCGTAGTGGGCGCGGTCCGCCTCGACCGCCATGGACGCCTCGCGCTTCAGCGCCCGCCCCTGCATCCACACGAGCCAGCCGGTGGCGGCGATGGAGATCAGGATCACGAGCACGGCCCAGTAGCCCGAGGTGACCGGGCGGGGGTCCAGAATGCGCTGTACGGCCTCCCAGCCGATGAACAGGGCCGAGGCGAAGACGAGCCCCGCCTGCACCAGTGCGGACAGCGCCTCACCCTTGCCATGACCGAAACGGTGGTCCGCGTCAGCCGGGGCAGCGGCCCAGCGTACGGCGAAGAAGACGCCCAGCGACGCGACCAGATCGAGCGTCGAATCGGCCAGCGACGCAAGGATCGAGACGGAACCGGAGGCTCCGAGCGCGAAGGCCTTGAGCGCGATCAGGGCGACAGCCACGCCGACCGACAGGCGCGTGACCACACGGCTGGTGGCGCGCGGATCGGCCAATTTGCGCGGGGAGGCGGCGGGAGGCGTCGTCATCGGGGTCTTGTCGCGGAAACCCGCCGCCGTGCCAAGGCCGGCGACTCGGGGCCCCGGCGGTCGGAAGGTCGCAGGAACGGCTCGCCTATCGGGCCGCGCCTGCGCTAAGGGGACCGACAACCGGGCGCGAACGACGCCCGATGTTCAGGGGACGTGTGTGGCGGACTGGATTGCGGCGATCATTCTGGGGCTGGTCGAAGGCCTGACCGAGTTCATTCCGGTCTCTTCCACCGGTCACCTGCTGCTCGCCAAGGAGGCGCTCGGACTCGGGGACGAGCCCTGGAACACCTTCATCGTCATGATCCAGCTGGGCGCCATTCTCGCAGTGGTCGCGGTCTATTTCACCCGACTGTGGAAGGTGCTGCTGGGCCTGCCGGGCAAGGATCCGGCCGCGCGTCGGTTCGCCATCTCGGTGTTGCTGGCCTTCTTCCCGTCGGCGTTATTGGGCCTGCTGTTCCACGACTTCATCAAGGACGTGCTGTTCAACACCACCATCGTCTGCGTCATGCTGATCGTGGGCGGGGTGGCCCTGTTCGTGCTGGAGCGATGGTCCGACGCAGGAACCCTCGGGCTGCGCCGGCGGACGGTCGACGGCGAGGTGGTGCTGGAACAGCGTGAGCTGACGGAGGACGCCATGCGCTTTTCGTGGAAGACGGCGCTGGGCGTCGGCCTGTGGCAGTGCCTGTCGATTATCCCGGGCGTGTCGCGCAGCGGAGCCACCATCGTCGGCGGCCTGCTGCTGGGCGTCAGCAAGAAGGCGGCGGCCGAGTTCTCGTTCTTCCTCGCCATCCCGACCATGGTCGGCGCCTTCGCGCTGGACTTCTGGCAGAGCCGCGACCTGATCACCGGCGACGTCGCGGGCCTGATCGCCATCGGCTTCGTCGTGTCGTTCATCAGCGGGCTGTTCGTCGTGCGCACGCTGGTGGACTTCGTCGGCCGCTACGGGTTCGCGCCGTTCTCGGTGTGGCGGATCATTGTCGGCGTAGTCGGCCTGCTGGCGATCTGGCTGTACTGATCCAGGTCAGACGGCCGTCGGCTCCGCGAACTGTCCGCCGCGGCGGTAACGCCACAGATAGGCCGGGACGATCGCCTCGACACCCGTCGGCTGGATGCCCAGCTCGGCCAGTCCCTCGGCCGCGGCCCCGACCACATTGTCGCTTTCCAGCAGGATGACCTGATCGCGCGTCAGCACCGGCGGAA
>DASRWP010000183.1:0-1707 GCA_035654535.1 Brevundimonas sp. | reverse complement strand
GAAGTTGGCCGAGCGTTCGCCGGCGTCGGCCAGCGTCAGGGCGCCGCGCCCGTCGCCGGGGCTCAGCGCGAGCGCCGGCGGTGTCGCCGACAGGCTCAGCTGCGCCAATGCCAACCGTGAAGGAGTCTGGCGGATGTCCGTCCTCAGCGAGAATCCGTCGGCCCGCGACGAGCGCACCCCGCCTCCGATGCCGAACAGCTCGGTCACCGACACCCCTGACGGAACCTGTGTGGTGGTGTCCGCCAGCACGCTGAGCGTCGGGGCAGGGTTGCCGTAGCCTGTGAAGCTCAGGCTGCCGTCGGCGGCGAGCGAGAATGCGCCGAACCGTCCTGTGCCCGCAGCCGGGTCGTTCAGGACGGCGATCAGCTGTCCGACAGTCGTGGCCCCGACGGGTATCTCGACCTTGATGTCGCGCAGTTTGGCGCCGTTCTCACCGGTGAACCGGAAGGTCAAGTCCTCGCCAGCGCTGAACCCGTGCAGCGAGTTCACGGTCAGTCCGTTGTCATAGAACGCCGGACGGTCGGTCGAGATCAGGTCGTTCAGCCCGAAATAGTGGGAGAAGCCACGGCCGGCCTTGCCCGAGGGCGCCGCCGGGTCATCGGCTATGGCGACGCCGTTAGGCGCGGTAGCCGTGATCGACAGTCGGCCCTCGGCAAAGCTCGCCGTCGCGCCGGCAAGCTGGCCGTTCAGGACTGTGAGGAAGTTGCTGGTATCTGCCGGCGCCCCGTTGATGGTCATGGCGCCACCGGAGAAGACGATGTCGGCCCGCGACTGGATTACGCCGGCGGCGTTGGTCACGGCGATGGTCGTCCGGCCGGTGAAGCCGGCGATGGCGGTCTCGAACGACTGCCCGACATTGCGGCCGGTCAGGCTGGTCGGGGCCGGCACCGCCGAGTTGGCGTTGTGCGCCCGGTTCAACTCGTCAGCCGTGTGCGAGACGAGCTCGGCGAGGCGCTCGGCCGCCGCCGGAGCCTCAATGTCGCGCAGTTCGACCAGCCCCTTGATCTCGCCCGAGGTAACGGAGTCCAGCAACGACCGCTTCTGCCCGCCGGGCTCGGTGACCCAGATTTCGTTGAAGGCGGTCTCGCCCGTCACTGTGCCGGCGCGATTGTAGTCGAGAACCGCCGCGCCTTCGCCGGCCAGCATCGTCCCCAGTCCGGTGCGGATCGAGACGCCGCCGACGGGGCGGGCTGCCACCCGGATGTCCATCAGTTCGGCCAACTGCCCGATCAGCGCCGCCTGCGCCGTCTCCGCCCCCGAGGCATCGCCGTTGACGGCGGTGGCTCGCGCGATCTCAAGGTTCAGCCCCTCGATCTGCGTCAGCAGGCTGTTCGTTTTCTCGACGGCGCTCTGGATACGGCCGTCGGCGTCCTCGCGCACCGCCTGGATCTGCTTTCCGATCCGGCTGGCCTCGTCGAACAGCGCCTGTGTGCGAAACAGGGCGTCCTGCCTGCGGGGAGAAGAGGTCGGGTCTTCGGCGCTGGCTGCGAAGGCCGAAAAGACGCTGTCGACCTTGGCGAAGAAGCCGTCGCCGCCCGGGTCGCCGAACAGCGACTGGATACGGTCGTAGAGTTCGTAGCGTACGCCCTGCCGCGCCGACTCCGCGCCGGCGTTCAGGCTCGCGGCCTGCAGGAAGCGGTCGGTGGCCAGCCGGATGCGCGCCACCTCCACACCCGAGCCCATGCCCTGGCTGGTCATGGTCTGCTG
>DASRWP010000182.1:0-2983 GCA_035654535.1 Brevundimonas sp. | reverse complement strand
GTATTTTTAAAGGCTTTGCTTCGGGTCAGCATAACCTTGTGGTGTATGTGGGTTCGGCGACCGGACGGTAGGGGGGCGTATCCCGAGCGATATCGTCTTCGGGAAGCGCATGACGGGCCTCGTTCAGACCGGGGGTTTGGGCGACGACGCCGCGCGGGGTCCGGCGAACCCACACGCGGTCTTATTCTTCGCGATTGTCATGCCGATCGTCAAAGCTCCAGTGAAGCATTCTGTCTGGCCTGCCGCCCTGGGGGCTGCATGAGGCCGGGGAAGGATCAAAGAGCCTGGAGCAGGGTGGCGACCAGGGCGGTCGGCAGGGCGGCGAGCAGGAAGGCGTTCAGGATGCCGTGGCCGACCTTTTCGATGAAGTAGGAAGCGTTCATGGTGTGCATGGTCTTTCTCCGTTTTTATATGCGAGGCCATTTTGACCCCGGTTTCGTTGTTCCGCTGAAACGATCATGCCTGTTTAGGCTTGTCGAGGAACGGTGCGGCCTCCGTTCTTGAGATAATAGATAGGCCACACCTCTACGGAAGTCATGTTACATATCGTTTAACGATATTAAACTTTGGCAATGGATTGTTGCGGAGCGCGTGATCGGAATGAAGTTGAAGCTTATCAACGGGATGCGGCTGGTCGTCGCCACCCACAACCCCGGCAAGGCCGTGGAGATCGACGCGCTTCTGGGCGGACATTACGAGGTCGTCACAGCCGCGAGCCTGAATCTGCCCGAGCCGGACGAGACCGAGAGCACCTTCGTCGGCAATGCGCTGCTGAAGGCGCGCCACGCCGCCGACCGGGCCGGCGAGGTCGCCTTGGCCGACGATTCCGGCCTGTCCGTTGCCGCCCTGGGCGGGGCGCCGGGCATCTTCTCCGCACGCTGGGCCGGGCCGGAGAAGGATTTCACCTTCGCCATGCGCCGGGTCGAGGAGCGGCTCGAGGAGGTCGGCTCGGATGACCGCCGGGCGTGGTTCACCTCGGCGCTCGCCGTGGCCTGGCCCGACGGGCCGGCCGTGGTGGTCGAGGGCCGGGTCGATGGGGTTCTGACCTTTCCGCCGCGCGGCGACAGCGGGTTCGGCTACGATCCGATCTTCGTCCCGGACGGCTACGACCGGACGTTCGGAGAGCTGGACCCCGGCCTGAAGGACTCCATCAGCCACCGCGCCCGCGCCTTCGACAAGCTCAAGGCGGCGCTGATTGACTAGCCTGCCTGCCGAGTCGCCGGGCTCCGACGTCGCCGTCTACGTCCACTGGCCCTATTGCGCCCGCATCTGCCCCTATTGCGACTTCAACGTGGTCCGCGATCGGGCCAGGGTCGAGGAACAGGCGCGGCTCGTCGCCGCCATCCTCGATGATCTGGAGCGGCAGGCGGCTCTGGTTGGGCCGCGCCGGTTGAGCTCGATCTTCTTCGGTGGCGGGACGCCGTCGCTGATGGCGCCTGAGGCGGTGGCGGCGGTGATCGAGCGCACGCGCGCCCTCTTCCGACCGGCAGGCCCCGTCGAAATCACGCTCGAGGCCAATCCCACGGATGCCGAGGCCGACCGGTTCGCCGCGCTGGCGGCGGCGGGGGTCAACCGGTTGTCGATCGGCGTGCAGGCGCTCGACGACGTCTCTCTGGCCTTCCTCGGCCGCAACCATTCGGCGGACGAGGCGCGACGGGCGGTGGCCGTGGCCCACGCCGCCTTCTCCCGCCTGTCCATCGATCTCATCTACGCCCGGCCCGGGCAGACGCCAGCCGCCTGGGGCCGCGAGCTGGGCGAGGCGCTGGCGCTGGGGTTCGAACACGTCTCGCCCTACCAGCTGACGATCGAGCCGACGACGGCGTTCGGGCGGGCCGTCGCGCGCGGGGTCTGGACTCCGCCGGACGAGGATCTCGCCGCCGATCTCTACGAGACGACGCAGCGAGTGCTCGGGAACGCCGGCTTCGAGGCCTATGAGGTCTCGAACCACGCGCGACGAGTCAGCGCCCGCTCCGCCCACAACATGCATGTCTGGCGCGGGGGGGATTACCTCGGCGTCGGACCCGGCGCGCACGGACGGCTGACCCTCGCGGGCGTCCGCACCGCAACCGTCTCCCACCCTTCGATCGGCGGCTATATCGAGGGCGTCCGGGATGGCTCGCCCTGGGCCGGGAGCGAGACCCAGTCGTCGCTGGACGCCGCCGAGGAGCGGGTCCTGCTGGGCCTGCGGACGGTCGAGGGCGTCCCGCTTGAACTGCTGTCGCGCCTCGGGCTGTCGGCTGACAAAGGGCCGCTCCGGGCTCTCATGGACGATGGCTTCGTCGCCGCCTCGCAGGGCCGGGTTTCGGCGACCGCTACGGGCAGGCCGGTGCTGGACGCGGTGCTGAAGGCCCTGCTGACCTAGCGGACGCCCCACACCCTTGAGTGGAGCGGCCCCGGCTGGCACGGTCCGGCGATGTCAGACCCGACCCCGTTTCCGCCGGCCCAGCCGCCGCCGCGCCCCGTGGCGCCAGGCCTCTACCTAGTGGCCACGCCGATCGGAAATCTGCGCGACATCACCCTGAGGGCGCTGGACGTGCTGGCGGCCGCCGATCTGGTGCTGGCTGAGGATACCCGCGTGACCGGCAAGTTGTTGTCCGCCTATGGGCTGAAAGCGAAGCTGGAGCGCTGCGACGATCACGCTTCAGCCCGCGCCGCCGGGTTGGCGATCGAGCGGGTGCGGGAGGGGGCCGTGGTGGCGCTGGTGTCGGACGCCGGCACGCCGCTGGTCAGCGATCCGGGCTTCGTGGTCACCCGCGCCCTGATCGCCGAGGGGCTGCCGGTGCACCCGATCCCGGGCGCATCCAGCCTGCTGGCGGCCCTGTGCATCGCCGGCCTGCCCGCCGATCGGGTGCTGTTCGCCGGTTTTCTGCCGCCGAAGTCGGGCGCCCGTCGGACCGCGTTGGAAGAGATGCGCACAGGACGGCAGACGCTGGTCTTCTTCGAAAGCGGCCCCCGTCTGGCCGACAGCCTGACCGATATGGCG
>DASRWP010000181.1:0-7949 GCA_035654535.1 Brevundimonas sp. | reverse complement strand
CGTCGGGCTCGGGCGTGCCCAGCAATTCCTCGGCGATCTTGCTGGTCGAGGCGCGGACGGCCTTCTCGATCGAGTCGGCGACGTCCGGGTTGGCCTTCAGGAAGGCGCGCACGTTCTCGCGGCCCTGACCGATGCGCTGGCTGTCGTAGGAGAACCAGCTGCCCGACTTCTCGACGATGCCGGCCTTGACGCCGAGGTCGATGATCTCGCCCAGCTTGGAGATGCCCTCGCCGTACATGATGTCGAAGATGACCTCGCGGAACGGCGGGGCGACCTTGTTCTTGACCACCTTCACCCGGGTGGTGTTGCCGACCACCTCGTCGCGGTCCTTGATCGCGCCGGTGCGGCGGATGTCGAGACGGACCGAGGCGTAGAATTTCAGCGCGTTACCGCCCGTGGTCGTCTCGGGCGAACCGTACATGACGCCGATCTTGTGGCGGATCTGGTTGATGAACAGCACGATGCACTGAGACTTGTTGATCGAGGCGGTCAGCTTGCGCAGCGCCTGGCTCATCAGACGGGCCTGAAGACCGGGCAGGCTGTCGCCCATCTCGCCCTCGATCTCGGCCCGCGGGGTCAGGGCGGCGACGGAGTCGACCACCACGATGTCCACGGCGCCCGAACGCACGAGGGTGTCGACGATCTCGAGCGCCTGCTCGCCGGTGTCGGGCTGTGACACGAGGAGGTCGTCGAGGTTGACACCCAGCTTCTGGGCGTACCCCGGATCGAGCGCATGCTCGGCGTCGACGAAGGCGGCGGTGCCGCCGGCCTTCTGGATTTCCGCTACGGTGTGCAGCGCCAGCGTGGTCTTCCCCGAGCTTTCCGGCCCGAACACCTCGATCACCCGCCCGCGCGGCAGGCCGCCGATGCCGAGCGCCATGTCGAGGCCCAGCGAGCCCGTCGAGACTGACGGAATGGCCTGGGTCACGCCGCCCTTGCCCAGCTTCATCACCGAGCCCTTGCCGAAGGCCCGGTCGATCTGGGCGATCGCCGCCTCCAGAGCGCGCTGCTTGTCGCCGTCGTCCTTGCCAACCAATTTGAGATTCGCCTGTGCCGCCACCTTGCCGCTCTCCCTTGCCATGATTCCCGATTGAGACCCTGGGGAGAGGCCCGCCTTCGGTCCGATGACCGTGACCCGCTCCCTTGCGAAGCGGACTATGTGCATGGTTTGTTCTCGTTGCCAATATGTTCTTTTCAGCCTTTACGCGAAACCTGGCTCGCTGCGACCGAAAATGACGCCTCTCAGGCCGGGCGCCTCCAGGCGACGATGCGAACCATGGAAATCTGGACCGCCTCCCCGTACTGGTTGCGGGTCTCTGTGCGGGTGCGGATCATGCCGCGATCAGGTCGACTGGTGGAGGGCGTGATCTCCACCACTTGCAGGTGCACCGTCAGCGTGTCGCCGGGCCGGGTGGGGCGTGGCCATGTGGTTTCCCCGCCCGCGCCCACCAGCCCGCCCGCCAGAGGGAAGGCCTGCACCAGCATCCGCATGGTCAGCGCCGCCGTGTGCCAGCCGCTGGCGGCGAGACCGCCGAACAGGCTCTCGCGGGCGGCGTCCTCGTCGAGGTGGAAGGGCTGGGGATCGAATTCGCGGGCGAACGCCTTGATCTGCTCGGTCGTGAGGCCGACCGGCTCGCTGACGAAGGTCTGACCGACGCGGAGATCTTCAAGATACAGGGGCGACGGCGTCATCAGGCCTGCGCTTCGACGGGGGCGGGCATGGGCTCGGCGATCCGCCCCATCGCGCCCAGCCCGGCTCCGAGCATGAGCCCGGCGACGGCCGCAATCAGCAGCGGCCTGCCCGTGGCTCGCTCGAGACCGAACGGCCGGGCGAACATCAGGGTCAGCAGTCCGAGAAGCGCCAGCACCCCGGGCAGGTCCATGCCGATGCCGAGGAAGACGGTGTGGGACAGGCCCATGATCCAGCCGCCGCCGAGCGCCAGACCGACCGCAGGGACCGCCAGAGATCGCGCGCGCGCCAGGGCAGGATCGACAAAGGCGGCGATCAGCGCGGCCAAGGCGGCGAACAGCCCCGTCCAGACGAACAGGAAGGCCGCCACGGGCGCCGCCGCCTGCGCCGCCGAGGCGACGATCAGGACCAGCCCGATCAAGCCCGTCCAACCGCCCCATGTCGTCCGGGCGGCCATTCCCGAGGCGAGAGAAAGGCCGATGGAGATCACGGCAGCACCGATCACGATCCAGCTGACGCCGCCCAGCAGCAGCGCCAGAGCGGTGGCCAGAAGCACACCTCCGACCACGATGCGGCGGTCGGGGCGCGCCCTCCCTCCCAGCACCACGAGCGCCAGCGCGAGAACGCCGAGCGCTACGCCCGCCTCCATCCACGGCAGACGCGCGAGCAGGGTGTAATAAGCTTCGCCGCGGGCCGACGAGGGCCCGGCGAGCGCCCGGATCGCGGCGGCGGCCACGACGCCCGTGGCCAGAAACCACACGCCGTCGATCATGCCGCGGCCCACGTCGGCGACGGTCAAGCCGGCCCGGGCGCGGGCGCGCCACAGCGTCAGGGCAAGCGCGCCGAAACCGACCGCCAGCAGGGCCCAGCCGACCACGGGCGGATGGCCGACGATGACCCGCCCGAACAGGTCGGCATAGACCCGGTCCTCACCCGCGCGCGGCAGGGCAGTGGCGCGCAACAGGGCGTCGGCCGTCTCTAGCGCCTGCGAGCCGATATGCTGGACACTGCCCACATCGAGCGCCTCGGGCGTGGAGGTCGGCGAGTGGTATTGAGCCGGCCGGCCGATGAAGGCGAGATTGATCCCCTGCACCCCGCGGTCCCTCGGGATGGTGAAGTCGGTCCCGTTCGGCATCAACGCATAGACGAACACCGCCAGCGAGTTGGACGAGACGCCGCCGGTCGTCCGCGGCGCGATGCGGGCGAACAGGTCGATCGTCTCGCCATTGCCACGCCCGGTCTCGAACATCATGGCCCGGCCGCCGCCGCCGCGCGCCTCCAGATTGACCACCGCCCCGATGCGATCTCTCAGCGGATGATCGCCCCAGAAGGCGCGGGCGCCGTCGAGGCCCAGTTCTTCGGCGTCGGTCAGCAGGATAACGAGGGTTCGGTCCGCCGGCCCCCGCGCCCGGATCGCCCGCACGGCTTCCAGCACCGCCGCCACGCCGGCGCTGTCGTCCGCGGCGCCGGGCGAGTCCGCGGCCGTGTCGTAGTGCGCCATCAGGGCGACGGCGGGCATCGTTGGATCCCGCCCGGGCAGAACGCCGATCAGGTTGACCGCGCCGCGGTTCGCCGCTTCCGGGGGCGTTCCTCCGCGCACCAGCCGACGAACCGCGCCGGGCGACAGCGGCCCAGTCTGGGTAGATATCTGCAGACCCAGCCCGGCCATGCGCTGCAGCAGATGCGCCTGCACACGCGCATGCTCGGGCGAACCCAGCGGGTGCGGCCGTTGGGCGATCTCGCGCACGTCCATCATGGCCCGTTCGGCGGAAAAGGCCCTTGCGGGGTCGTCTTCCGGCGCTGGGCGGGGACTCTGCAGGCTGACCACCGCGAGGATCAGGGCGAGCGCCAGAGACCCGAACAACCACAGCAGCCGCATCATCATCCTCCCCGATGAGGGATGAGCCTAGGAGATCGGCAGGCCGGGGGGAAGTTGGAGCGGGACCGCCTAGGCGGCGCGGCGGATCGCTGACGGCGACTTGACGAACAGACCCTTGCGGCCCGCCACGGCGCGGAAGGCGAGACTGTCGTCCGGCTGCTCCTCAGGACCGAGGAACAGGCAGCCGTCGTCGGTCAGTCGGCGTTCCAGATTGTCGATCATGTCGCCCCGGCGCTTAGCGTCGGCGTCGCCGAGCAGGTGTCGGCAAAAGATGACGTCGAACCGTGGACCGTCGGCTGGCGGATCAGCCAGGTTGGCCCGGGTGAAACGCACCGCGGCGCGTAGCTCGGCCCGGGCGATCCAGGCGTCATCAGCCTGATCGAACCAGCGCAGCATCGTGCTCGCCTTCAGGCCCTTCTGTATCTCGAACCCGGTGTAGGCGCCGGATCGCGCCTTCTCCAGCGCACGCTGGGACAGGTCGGTGGCGACGATCTCGACGGATACACTGGCTTCTTGCGCCGCGATGGCGAGGGACCATGCCTCCTGGCCAGTCGAACAGCCGGCAGACCAGATCCTGATCGGCTCGTCGCCGCGGGCCTTCGCCAGTGCGGGAAGCAGTTCGTGGGTCAGAACTTCGAAACTCGCCCGATCCCGGCGGAACCATGTCTCCGGGTTCAGAAGCGCCTCGATGACGGCCCACCCCAAGGAGGCCACCGGCTTGGCCCAGAGCGCCGCCAGCATCGCATCGACCGAGTCGAAGCCCTCGCGGCGCGCGACCGGGCCGAGACGATGTTCCGCCAGCTTCATCCGGTCGCGGGTCAGCCGGAAGCCGGCGCGCGTGGCCAGCAGCGTCTGGAGTCGATCGAAATCTTCCGGCGTCATAGCGGGGTCATGACCTCAGACGGCCCCCACTTCCGCGAATTTGGACGTCAGGATCTCACCGTCGAACGGCTTCATCACATAGTCGTCCGCGCCCGCCGACAGCGCCTCCGCGATCCGTTCCGCCCGCGTCTCGATGGTGCAGAACAACACTTTGGGCGCCATGCCGCCGGGCAGGGCCCGCAGGCGGCGCAGGAAGGTCATGCCGTCCATCACCGGCATCGACCAGTCCAGCAGGATGACCTCGGGAATCACTCCGCCGCAGAAGGCGAGCGCCTCGGATCCGTCGGCGGCCTCGTCGACCTCGAATCCCAGGCCCTCGACGATGCGGCGGGCGACCTTGCGGATGATCCGGCTGTCGTCGACGATCAGACAGGTTCTGGGGGTCAAATCAGGATTCCTACTGCGCCGCACAACGCCCGCGTGTGTGGCCCATCCATGATCGCCCCGCGCCGGTTAACGAGTCCTTGGGAAAGCCGCCTAAACTTCAGTTAGGCATCCGGGCGGAGAAGGTGACCCGGCCCTCCATGGCTTCCACCCTCAACGCGCCGCCCGCGTCGTTCACCGTCAACCACAACCAGTAGGGCTGGATCCACTGGCCCGGCAGACCCTCAACGAGCGGCTGGCCGGACAGGCCGGCCACGGCCTCGCTCTTGAGTCGTGCGCGATTGCCCTCCGCGGCGCCGTCGAGGACCAGGTCGGCGCCATCGCGCCAGGTGGTGATTGTCGCCGTCCCCCCGGACGGCAGGGCGGCCATGGTCAGGTAGGCGAGGTTCACCAGCGCGCGGGCCTGGGCTTTGGAATATCCTTCGTCCGCCACCCGCCACTCCAGCGAGGCGCGGCCGCCTTCGGTCAGGCCGGCGACCAGTTCGCCCAGCTCGGCGCCGGAGAACCGTTCCGCCGACGCCGAGGCTCCGAAGGCGACGCGGGCGAAGGACACCAGGGCGATCATCTTCTTCGCGCTCGCCTCGATCAGGCTCATGGCGTCCTCGCGCATATCCTGCGCCGTGGGATCCCTGAGCAGATCGAGGCCCGAACTGATCGCTCCGGCCGGACTGATGAAGTCGTGGCACAGCTTGCCCGCCACGAGAGTGGCGAGGGCCTGCCCGTCGGGCAGGGCGGCGGCGGATGGATCGGTCATGGGGCCCCGGAGCAACAGTCGTTAACGGGCCGGACGCTGACCTGATTTGCCGGTTCGCGAAACCGGTCCGATGCTCTAATCCGGCTCACATGACACAACCCATGACGGTCCGGCTGGCCGACGATCTGGCCAGCGGCGCCCTCGCCGAGGCGTTGGCCGACATCGCCGAGGACGCCGCGCGCGTCATCCTTCCCTACTGGCGCAATAACGTCGTCGCCGAGGCGAAGGCCGACGAGAGCCCCGTGACCATCGCGGACCGCGAGGCGGAGGCGCTGATCCTCGCCCGGCTGGCGGAGCTCTATCCGGGCGTGCAGACGGTCGCTGAAGAAGCCGTGGCCGCGATGGGCGCTCCCGCCGCCGCGGCGGACTGGTTCTGGCTGGTCGATCCGATCGACGGAACTCGCGGCTTTGTCGAAGGACGTGAAAGCTTCACCGTAAACATCGCCCTCATTCACGATGGCGCGCCGGTCGCGGGCGTCGTGACCGCCCCGGCCACATCCGTGACCTGGCGCAGCGCTGCGCCGGGCGCCGGGGCCTTCCGCCGCCGCTTCGGCGAAGCGTGGCAGGGGATCAAGGTCCGCAACCGCCCCGACGCGCCGATGGCCGTAGTCAGCCACAGCATGAGCGACGCAGAGGCCCGCCGGTTGGCCTCCCGCCACGGATGCGTCCAGTGGCAAGGGACGGACTCGTCACTGAAATTCTGCCTGATCGCCGAGGGACGGTTCGACGCCTATCCCCGCACTGGCCCCACGTCCGAATGGGACACGGCCGCTGGTCAGGCGGTGCTGGAAGCCGCAGGCGGTCGGGTGTTGGCCGAGGACGGCTCACCGCTGCGCTACGGCAAGGTCGGTTTCGCCAATGGCGGGTTTGTCGCCCTCGGCGGCTAAGTCACGGCCGCACGGGCTCCGGCGTCACCAGCACGGCCTGCTCCATCAGCGCGGGGGCCCCGCACTCACGGGCGGTCTCGACGGCTTCCGCCAGCATCATGCCCACCGCGCGTGCGTGTGAGCCAGTCAACCTTGCCCTCGCCAGCGCCAGCCGCGCCATCCCGATCTGATCGGCGGCCCAGTCAAGGGGCTGAACGGTTCCGGACGCAGACAGCCGCCGCCGCACCTCGCCGTGGAGGCCGTTCACCGCGGCGATGTCGGAGACCGCTTCAGCGAGGCCGAGCTTCGCTTCCAGATGCCGGTCGCGCGCCAGAGCGCCCAGGATCAGGCCGGGTTCGGCGCTAAGCCGCTCGGCTTGAGCCAGCCGGTCAAGGGGCGTCCGCCCTGAGCGCACCAGCTGCACGGCCACCCAGTCGAGCGGGCTGTGATCGAAGGTGAACTGATCGGCCGCAGCCTCGAACAGGGCCATGCCCTGCTCTGCGGCGGCCGCATTCTCCGCCAGCCTGGCCAGCGCCAGCAGGCCAGCCCCGGCGAGGGCCAGAGCCCGCGCGCGGGTGAGCGGCCGGTAGTCGGGCGAAGCGGATTCGACGAGCGCGCGCAGGTCGCGTCCGGCCTGATCCAGCAGGCCGCCGTCCCGGCGCGCCACGCCGGCCTCGAGCGAAAGCGCCGCCCGGTCCAGCCTCAGCTCGTCCGTCGTCGTCGATGAATGCGACCGCGACGCCTGAAGCGCAACATCGAGGAGAGCCGCGGCGTCCAGCATGGCCGACGGCTCGGCGGACAGGCGGGCGCGCCGCGCGGTCAACCGGGCGCTCAGCGCGGCGAGGGCGGCGCGGGTGGCCGACTTGTCCACGGACAGGCCGCCGAGGTCCGAGAGCGCGGCGGTCAAAGTCTCTGGCCCGCCGAACAGGTCAAAACCAAGCAGGTGGGTCTCGCCCGCCGATATCGCCGCCAGTGCACGCTGGTCAGCCGTCGCCGCCTCGCGCATGGCGTCGGATGCAGCGGCGCGCGCGCGGTCCAGGCTGCAGCGTCGGCCGGTGCGGCGTGCGTGCTCGCGCCACAGGGCGGCGGCGCGGATCCAGGCGCAGAAGGGCCGCGGGCAGGACACCCGGCCCGCATCGGTGGTTTCACGCCGCGCCTCGGCCTCGACCAGATCGGCGCCGATCAGCTCCAGCCAGCCCAGATCCTCGCTCTCGCGAGCCGTGTCGAACAGTTTCCTCAGATCCCGGCCGAATTCGAACATGATGGCTGGCGCTCCGGACGTCCCGCTTCGGGACCGATCAGGGCGTCCCGTGTTGCACGATGCAAACGCAGCGCCGCGCCGAGGGTTCGGCTTGGCGGTATGCGGGATTTCACAGGCAATGAAGGCCTACCCCCGCTCCTTCGTCCGCGTAAACGCGACGCTCGGGAACCGCTCCATCACATAGCCGGTCTCCCAGCTCGACTTGGCGAGGAAGACCGGGTCGTCGTCGATGT
>DASRWP010000180.1:0-1617 GCA_035654535.1 Brevundimonas sp. | reverse complement strand
GGCGTGATGACGGTCGAGACCGGCGTCGACGCCGCCAACCCGGCCCTCCGCGCACGCGTCGCCCAGTCCGCTCCGCGCCTGCGCGCCGCCTACGCCGCTGTCGTTCAGCAGGCGGCCAGCGCCACCCTGCCGGGCGCGGCGCCGGACGTCGAGCGGCTGGTGGCCCAGCTTCAGGCGGCGACGAATGCGACGCTTGGCCGCGCGGGCGCCCGCCTGCTTATCGGCACGGTGATGGTGGTCTGAGTTACTGCGCCGCGAGGGCGGCGCGCTGACGGGCGGCGTCCGCGTCGCGGGCCTTCTGCTGCGCGGCCAGCGAGTCCTCGATGGCCAGCAGTTCGCGGTTCTTCTGTTCCGACGCCAGCGCCCGCGCACCCGGCAGAGGCCGTCCCGTGATCTCGGCGATGGAGATCGGCTTGGCGCACTCGCGGCCCTGCGCATCCCACCACATGCCCTGCGCCTCGCAGCGGTCGCCGGGCGCGACGACGATGGCGTCATAGGCGAACATCCCGCCGGTCAGGACCGCAAACGCGCTGAGAAACAGGACGCTGAGACGTTTCATGGTCAGGAGACGATGCATCGGCGGTTTCCGTGGCTGTGCGGAGCGGACGAACGGGTTGCTTGACGTGGCGTTACGTTGACAGGCCGGGTGAGGCGTACCATTCCCTGACGCAACATTCCGGCGCTTTCGTGGATAACGCAATGAAGGTTCTCGTCCCCGTCAAACGGGTGATCGACTACAACGTCAAGGCTCGCGTGAAGGCGGACCAGACCGGCGTCGATCTGGCCAACGTCAAGATGAGCATGAATCCCTTCGACGAGATCGCCGTCGAGGAAGCCGTCCGGATGAAGGAAGGCAAGGAGCACCACGCCGCCGGAGCGGTGACCGAAATCGTCGTCGTCTCCATCGGCGTGACCCAGGCGCAGGAGACGATCCGCACCGCCCTCGCCATGGGCGCGGACCGGGGCCTGCTGATCCAGTCGGACAGTGATCTGGAGCCGCTGGCGGTGGCCCGGCTTCTGAAGGCCGTGGTCGAGGAGGAGAAGCCCGATCTGGTCCTGCTCGGCAAACAGTCGATCGACGGCGACAACAATGCGGTCGGCCAGATGCTGGCCGCCCTGCTGGACTGGCCGCAGGCCACCTTCGCCGGCAAGATCGTGCTGGCGGACGGCAAGGCCACGGTGACGCGCGAAGTCGACGGCGGCCTGCAGACCCTGTCGGCCAGCCTGCCCGCGGTGGTCT
Source organism: Brevundimonas sp. (assembly GCA_035654535.1). Taxonomy (GTDB): domain Bacteria; phylum Pseudomonadota; class Alphaproteobacteria; order Caulobacterales; family Caulobacteraceae; genus Brevundimonas. The sequence continues at coordinate 377 of DASRWP010000180.1, read as the reverse complement.
CGGTCGATCTGCGCCTGAACACGCCGCGCTACGCCTCCCTGCCGAACATCATGAAGGCCAAGAAGAAGGAGATCGCCGTCAAGGCCGCCGCCGACTATGGCGTCGATACCGCGCCGCGCCTGAAGGTTCTCAAGGTCACGGCCCCGCCGCAGCGATCGGCCGGGATCAAGGTGGCCGACGCCGCCGAACTGGTGATGAAGCTCAAGACCGCGGGAGTGCTCTGATGGCCGTTCTGGTGATCGCGGATCGCGACGGCGAGACCTTGCGCGATACGACCCACAAGACGATCACGGCGGCGCTCAAGCTATCGGGCGAGGTGGATGTGCTGGTGCTGGGTCAGGGCTCGCGGGCCGCGGCCGATGCGGCGGCGAAGATCG
>DASRWP010000179.1:0-2136 GCA_035654535.1 Brevundimonas sp. | reverse complement strand
TGGAAGCCACAGCGCCGGACACGTTCGCTGATCCCGAGGATTTCGACGGCGAGACGGATTTCGTCGATCCTCGCGCCCTTCGCGCCGCCGCCGCCCAGGGCCGGGCGGCCTCGACCCGGCAGGCGATCGACGCCGCGCGTGCGGCCATGGCTGCCCCTGAGGCGCCTGAGGCGCCCGCACGCACCGGCTTCGGCCTCAAACGGGGCGGGAAGTCGAAACTCCAGGAGCGGCTGGACAAGCAGGTCGGCGGCGGCACCGTGCGCAAGGCGCTCGGCGCCTCGGCCATTGCTGTGCTGCTGACCGGCGGCGGCGCCTACGCCACCAGCCAACTGACCGACTCCGGTCTCGCGCTGCCCGGCCTGGGCTTCGGATCGGCGGAGGTGCGCCCCGTCGCCGCGCTGGCCGTGCTCCCGACCGCAGCCGCGACGGCGGATCCGTCCCGTGGCGCCGAGCTCTACACTCAGGCCGTCGAACTGATGGACGCCGGGGCCGAGAGCGGTCTCGAGACGCTGAAGCGCGCCGCCGCGACAGGTTACGCGCCGGCCCAGCTGCATCTGGCAGGCCTCTATCAGGACGGTCTGAACGGCGTGGCGGTCAATCAGACGGAAGCCCGCCTGTGGGCCCGCCGCGCGGCCGAGACCGGCGACGCCAAGGGCATGCACGCCTACGGGATGTATCTGTTCGAAGGCGCCGGCGGTCCGAAGGATCAGCCCGCGGCCCTGACTTGGCTGCGCAAGGCGGCGGAGAAGGGGCTGGTCGACAGCCAGTACAACGTCGCCAAGCTGTACGAGACCGGAGACGAGGCCATCCGTCCCGATCAGGAGCAGGCCTACAAATGGTATCTCATCGCGGCGCGCGCCGGGGACGGCGACGCCCAGTCGGCGGTCGAGCGGCTGCGCGGGACGATGCCCTTCGCCGTCCGCGCCAAGGCCAAGGCCGAGGCCGATCGTTTCGAGGTCGAGCCGCTGGGCTGACGCCGGCGACCTGACCTTTCAGGCGCGGCGGGTGGCGGGGACCGCCCGGCGGGTCTAGGACACAGTCTTCGTCGCCTTCCGGGGCTCAGCTTCAGTTCCAGCCGAAGGCGCGTCCTTTGGATATCTATCTGCCAATCGCCGAGGTTTCGGTGAACTGGCCGCTCCTGGTTCTGCTGGGGGCGGCGGTTGGATTCGTGTCCGGCCTGTTCGGGATCGGCGGCGGCTTCCTGATGGCCCCGATCCTGATCTTCCTCGGCATCCCCCCGGCCGTCGCCGTCGCCAGCCAGGCCAGCCACGTCGTCGCCTCCTCGACCTCGGGCGTGATCAGCTACACAAGCCAGAAGGCGGTCGATTATCGGATCGGCGGGATCATGGCGGCGGGCGGCGTGCTCGGCGCCCTGCTGGGCGTCGAGCTGTTCCGCTATCTGCGCCTGCTGGGGCAGGCGGATCTGGCGGTGGCCCTGTCCTACCTGCTGTTCCTCGGCGCCATCGGCACCCTGATGCTGTACGAGAGCCTCGGCCAGATCCTGCGGCGGGTGCGGGGCGAAGTGGCGCCCCACCGCGAACGGCGCAGGCCGATGTGGCTGTACGGCCTGCCGCTGCGGATGCGGTTCCCCCGCTCCGGCCTCTACATCAGCGCCATCCCGCCGTTCGGGCTGGGCGTGTTCGTCGGCGTGATGTCGGCCATCATGGGCGTCGGCGGCGGCTTCATCCTCGTGCCCGCCATGCTTTACGTGCTGCGGATGAAGGCCGGGGTCGTGGTCGGCACAAGCCTGTTCCAGATCATCATCGTCACCGGCATGACGACGATCCTGCAGGCAGGGCGGAACCAGACGGTCGACATCGTGCTGTCGACCCTCCTGCTGCTGGGCGGCGTGGTCGGGGCCCAGTACGGGGCGCGCTGGTCGGGCCGGTTCCGGGCCGAGGAACTGCGCGCCGTGCTGGCTGTCATCGTGCTGCTGGTCGGCATCCAGATGGGGCTGGAGCTGTTCGTGCGCCCGTCCGACCTGTTCGGCTTCGCGCCGGGGGTGGCGGAATGATACAGCCGCTGCCTCCTCCGCCACCCGCCGTCGCCGCGCCTGCCCCTGAGCGGTCGGTCGGCACCACGGATCGCGTGCGCGTGGCCGCGGCCCTGACTAACGCGCGGGTGATGGTCGACTCC
>DASRWP010000178.1:0-2077 GCA_035654535.1 Brevundimonas sp. | reverse complement strand
ATCGCCACCACCGCCACCGCTACGGCCCCGAACCGCCAGTCGTACTTGCCCGCCAGCACCCCGGCGGCCAGCACCAGCTCGACGCCTGTGGGCACAAGGTTGAAGGCGAGAATGCGCATCAGGAAGTCGACCGCGCGCGCGCCCCGATCCATCGTTCGCGACAGCGTTCCAGAGCGCTTGGTCTGATGGAAGTCCAGCGACAGGCTCAGGGCATGGGCGAATGTCTCGGTCGCCGCCGTGCGCTGGGCCGCCGACCGGACCGGCGCGAACACCACGTCCGACGCGTTCGGAGCGATGGCTGACAGCAGACGCACGAAAGCCCAGCCTACTGCGAAGCCGGCGAACCCGAGGCCGACGGCGACGCCGGCCCCCTGCCCCGCCGCGAGATGATTGACCGCGGCGCCCAGCACCAGCGGCGCAAGCACGCCCAGCGCCTTGCCGACCAGCGTCATGGCGATGGCGGCGATCAGGCGCAACCGCAACTGCGGGGCCTGCGACCGGCCCACCAGCGCCACGAGGTCGCCGAGCGCGCGCCACGTCGGAGGCCCGTCGGGCTGGGCTGTCGCCAGTCCGGCCTGCGCCGCCTTTGCTACGGAATCACCCCGCCGCCCCGTCCGTTCACCGCGCATCGCCATTGGCCCCCATATGGCGCGCGTCGGGGCCGTCGCAAAGAGAGGACAGGCGCCTAGCCTCCGCGCCCGCCGTGCTTCGCATACTCCAGACGGGCCACGGTGCGGTTATGCACCTCATCAGGGCCATCGGCGATGCGCAGCGTGCGGACCATGGCGTACATTTCGGCGAGGGGGGTATCGGCCGAGACGCCCGCCCCGCCGAAGGCCTGGATGGCGTCGTCGATGACTTGAAGCGCCATGCGCGGGGCGGCGACCTTGATCTGGGCGATCTCGGACTTGGCGTTCTTGGCCCCGGCCTCGTCCATGAGCCATGCGGCCTTCAGCACCAGCAGGCGGCACATCTCTATATTCGTGCGGGCCTCGCCGACGCGCTGCTCCCACACCGAATGCTCGGCCAGCGACTTGCGGAAGGCGGTGCGCGACAACAGGCGCTGGACCATCAGCTCCAGCGCCCGCTCGGCGATTCCAATGACGCGCATGCAGTGGTGGATGCGGCCCGGTCCAAGGCGCCCTTGCGCGATCTCGAAACCCCTGCCCTCGCCGGCGATCAGATTCTCGACCGGGACGCGGACGTTCTCCAGCACCACTTCGGCGTGGCCGATCGGGAGCTCGTTATAGCCGAACACCGACAGCATCCGCTCTATGCGGAAACCGGGCGTGTCCACGGGCACGATGATCTGCGACTGCTGCGCGTGAGTGGCGGCGTCGGGGTCGGTTTTGCCCATGACGATCGTCACCGCGACGTTGGGGTGGGCCATATTGGTCGACCACCATTTGCGGCCGTTGATCACATAGTGATCGCCGTCGCGCACGATCCGGGTCTGGATGTTGGTGGCGTCGGACGAGGCCACCTCGGGCTCGGTCATCAGGAAGGCCGAGCGGATTTCGCCGGCCATCAGCGGTTTCAGCCAGCGCGCCTGCTGAGCCTCGTTCCCGTACATATGGAGCACTTCCATATTGCCGGTGTCGGGGGCGTTGCAGTTGAACACCTCGGCCGACCACAGGTGGCGGCCCATCAGTTCGGCCAGCGGCGCGTATTCGAGGTTGGTCAGGCCCGCGCCGTGCTCGCCGGGCAGGAACATGTTCCACAGCCCCGCCTCGCGCGCCTGCGCCTTCATCTCCTCCATGGCAGGCGGTTGCCGGGTGTGATCCTGCCGGACCTGCGCCTGGTATTCCTCCTCGCGCGGCAGAACGTGGACGTCGAGGAACCGCTGCACCCGCTCCTGCCAGTGCAGGGCCCTGTCGCTGTGACGGAATTCCATGGGAGCGCCTGTCAGTTTCTCCCTCCCCCTCCGGGGGAGGGTGGCCGCGAAGCGGCCGGGTGGGAGGGGCTGGGCGAGGCGGGAGCCGGCGCTTGCGTCGCCGGGCTCTCCCCACCCCGTCGTCGCTATGCGTCGACGACCCTCCCCCGGGAGGGGGAGGGAGAGGCTCTAGGACTACCGCTT
>DASRWP010000177.1:0-8754 GCA_035654535.1 Brevundimonas sp. | reverse complement strand
TACGAGGGCGGCAAACAGGCCGTGGCCGAGGCGTGGCGCAACCTGACGGCCGTGGGCAGCAGACCCATCGCCATCACCGACAACCTCAACTTCGGCAATCCCCAGCGGCCGGAGATCATGGGCCAGATCGTCCGCGCCATCGACGGCATGGCCGAGGCGTGCCGGGTGCTCGACTTCCCGGTCGTGAGCGGCAATGTCAGCCTTTACAACGAGACCAATGGCGCGGCCATTCCGCCGACCCCGACGGTCGGGGCGGTCGGACTGCTGTCCAACTACGACGTGGTCACCGGCTACGGGACCATGGCCGAGGGCGACGTGCTGGTGCTGATCGGCGAAACGGTCGGCGAACTGGGCTCGTCGCTCTATCTGCGCGAGGTTCTGGGCCGCGAGGACGGGGCGCCGCCCCCGGTCGATCTGGCGCTGGAGCGGGTGACCGGCGACTTCGTTCGTGGGCTGATCGAGGCGGGCGACCTGACCTGTGTCCACGACCTTTCGGACGGCGGCCTGATCGGCGCGGCGGCCGACATGGCGCTGGCGTCCGACTGCGGCGTCGAGCTGGACGCCACCTCGGCGACCCACGCCCACATCCTGCTCTTCGGTGAGGACCAGGCCCGCTACCTCGTCGCCACACCCGATGCCACGGGCATCATCGCCGCCGCGCAACAGGCCGGGCTGCATGCTTCGGTCGTGGGCCGGGCCGTTGGCCGCGACTTTTCGTCCGGGGGCCTGTTCCGTCTTCCGCTGGACCACCTGCGCGAAATGCACGAGTCATGGATGCCGACCTGGATGGAGTCCTGACATGCGCCTCGCCCTCGCTTTAACGGCCCTGACGCTGCTGTCCGCCTGCGAAGGCGGCGGCGATCCCGTCAACAGCGCCATGCGCGACACCGCCGCCGCGAACCACTCGGCCACAACGCGCGCAACCGCGTCATCGGCGCCCTCGCATGGCGCCGGCGGTCACACTGCGACCGCGGGCGATCAGGCGTTCGCCGCTTCGGAAGCGGCGATGCACGAGCGGATGATGGCGGCGTCGGGCGGAACGGTGGACGAGGCCTATATCGCCAAGATGGTCGAGCACCACCGCGGCGCCGTGGCCATGGCCGACGTGGCCTTGGCGCAGTCACGCGACCCGGAGATTCGCCGCATGGCACAGTTGGTCAAGGACGCCCAGACCCGCGAGATCGCCGAGATGCAGGCGTGGAAGCCGGCGGGTCAGTAAGGACCCGGTGACGGGCGTCATATTTCCGGGCTAGGTCGGGCGGTGGTCCGGAGGTCGTGATGCCGCTGTTCAATTCCCTGTCCCGCCGTCGATTGTTGCTGGGGCTCGGCGCGGGCGGAGCTCTGGCGGGCTCGAGCCGGCAGGCTGTGGCCGATCCTGTTTTCGCCGAATACCCCTTCCAGCTCGGCGTCGCGGCCGGTGATCCGGCGCCGGACGGCTTCGTCATCTGGACCCGGCTGGCCCCTCGGCCGCTCGAGATCGGCCACGGCATGCCGTCCCAGCCCGTACCGGTGAAATGGGAAGTCGCCACCGATCGCGGTTTCTCGAACGTGGCGCAGAAGGGCGAGGCGGTCGCCCGCCCCGAGATGGCACACGCCGTCCATGTTGAGGTCACTGGCCTGCAGCCCGGCCGGGATTATTTCTACCGCTTCGTCGCCGGGACCGAGCGCACCGCGACGGGCCGCGCCAAAACCGCTCCGGCGCGGGGTGCGGCCGTGGCCCGCGCCCGCTTCGGCGTTCTGGGCTGCCAAGCCTATGAGCAGGGGTTCTACACCGCCCACCGCAAGGCGGCGGCCGAGGACCTCGACTTCGTCTACTGCTACGGCGACTACATCTACGAAGGGCGCGGCAGCCGGACCTACACCGGCTCGGGCGGGACGATGGAGAACCCGCGCCAGCACATGGGCGGGGAGACCTATTCGCTGGACGACTACCGGCGCCGTTACGCCCAGTACAAGATGGACACGGACCTGCAGGCCAGCCACGCCGCCACCGCCTGGTTCGTGACCTGGGACGACCACGAGATTTCCAACAACTGGGTCTCGGCCATCGACGACGGAGTTCCGCCGGAGATTTTCCTGCTCCGGCGTCAGGCCGCGGCTCAGGCCTTCTACGAGCACATGCCGCTGCGGCGCTCGGCCTTCCCGCGCGGATCCGACATGCAACTGTACCGTCAGGCGGGCTGGGGCGATCTGCTGGACCTGAACTTCCTCGACACCCGCCAGTACCGGACCGACCAGCCCTGCGGCGACGCATGGGCCACGACCTGCGACGCCGTCGCCGCCGCCGAGGCCCAGGTTCTGGGCGAGGCGCAGGAGGCGTGGCTGTACCGCAACGTCGACCAGTCCGAGGCGCGCTGGAAGGTGCTGGCCCAGCAGATCATGATCATGGATCTGGATCGCAAGGAGGGGCCGGAGTCCGGCTACAACCTCGACAGCTGGGCCGGCTATGCCATCCCGCGCCAGCGGCTGCTGCGGCGCCTTCAGGACCGGCGCATCGGCAACACGATCGTGCTGACCGGAGACGAGCACCAGAACTACGCGGGCGAACTTCACCTCGACAGCCGGAATCCGGAGGGCGCGCCAGTCGCCTCCGAGTTCGTCACCACCTCCATCAGCTCGTCAGGGGACGGGCAGGACCAGCGCGCCGACGGCCGCCGCTACCTCGCCGACAATCCGTTCCTGAAGTTCAACAACGCCCAGCGCGGCTACGTCGTCTGCGACGTGACGCCCGAGGTCTGGAAGACCGAGTTCAAGGTGCTGGACAAGGTGTCGGACAAGACCGGGACGCTGACCACGCGAGCGACGCTGGCGGTGGCCAGCGGCGACGCGCGGGTAGTAGCAGCCTGAACTTCTGGAGATCGCGGCGGTCCGCCAGCAGAGGCGAGACGGTACGCGTTCATCAGGCGGGCTGAGGCACGGCCTGGCTCAGCCGACCCCCCACACGGATCGGCTCGACCCGGGTCGCCAGGCCTGTCCGATCGTCCGTCTCGACATAGACCCCGCAGATCGTCGCCGGCCCGTGCGCCGGGGCGTAGCGTCCACCCGACAGCCGCGTGGTGAACCGCCGCAGCGGCTCTTCCTTCTCGTTGCCGATGACGCTGTCGTAGTCGCAGCAGCCGCCGGCGTCGGTCTGATAGGCCGTCCCGCCGGGCAGGATCTGGCAGTCGGCGGTGGGGACATGGGTGTGGGTGCCGACCACCAGCGAGGCCCGCCCGTCGCAGAAGTGGCCCATCGCCATCTTCTCGGAGGTCGCCTCGCAATGGATGTCGACGATGATGGCGTCAGCGGCGACGCCCAGCGGGCAGGCCGCCAGCTCCTTCTCGACCGCTCCGAACGGATCATCGACGGCGTCCATATGGATGCGGCCCAGCGCATTCATGACCAGCACCGTCTTGCCGGAATGGGTCTCGAACAGGTTCGCCCCGGCCCCGGGCGCGTCCATCAGGCGCGGATAGTTGAGCGGGCGGATCAGCCGCGGCTCGCGCACGATATAGGTCAGGGCCTCGCGCTGGTCCCAGCTGTGGTTGCCCAGGGTCAGGCAGTCGGCCCCGGCCATGAAAAGTTCGCGCGCAGTGTTCTCGGTGATGCCGAAGCCGCCGGCCGCGTTCTCGGCGTTGACCACCACGAAGTCGAGCTTCAGATCCCGCTTGAGGGCCGGCAGGTGATCGCTCAACCCGTCGCGGCCGGACTTGCCGACAACGTCGCCGAAAAACGCCAGCCTCATACCGTCTGCCTCATGCGAAGGCTCTATAGCCCGTCTCGGTCAGAACGCCATGCAGGCGGATGTCGTGCGCCTCGGCCGGAAGCCGCGCGACCTCCTGACCGGCGTAGGCGAAGCCGATCCGGGCAACGTCGGGGCGAGCCGCGAAGGTCCGGTCGTAGTAACCGCCTCCCTGCCCGAGCCGCCCACCCTCGGCGTCGAACGCCAGAAGCGGGGTCAGGATCAGGTCGGGATCGACAACCTCGGCCAAGGGAAAGGGCGCAGGCACGCCGGCCTCATCCAGCTCCAGAGGCTCGCCGGGATACCAGCGCCGAAAGATCATGGGCGCGTCCCGCTCGATGACCACCGGCAAACACAGTTCCCGGCCGGCCCGGCTGAGCGCAAGCGACAGGGCGTCAACGTCGAGCTCTGAGCCGATAGCGCGATAGACGGCGACAATTCGCCCGGGCGGCAGGGATCCGGCCTGTTCTGCGGCGCGGCCCGCGGCGCCCGCATCAAGCCCCGCCAGCCGTTTGCGCGTGGCCCGCATGGCGGCCCGAAGCTGATGCTTGTCGGTCATGGGCGGAAACCGCTCGGCCGCGTCGAACACGCGGCTCAGGCCTAGCCCGCGCCGACTCCGCGCTCAAGCGGCAAGCCGCCGCGCGGCGAGCGGTCGCGAAGAGAGAAAAAGGGTGGCGGCGCCGCAAGAACCGTGAAGGGCGTTTAAATCCTCTCGACCTGGGTAGCCAGGTGGGCGCCGTGTGCCCAGGCCCACGGGCCTGATCAGGGACAGCTCCCTTTGAGTGAATTAAGGTCGCAAGGAAATGTTGCCTTCGACGAGGGCCGCAGCAAGACCCGCCGTCGAGCAAGATAGGCCGTTCGGCTCACGATCTCAAGGAAGCGGACTCCGATCTTCGCCAGCCGATGACGCAAAGCACCAGCATGATCACGTTGCCCACCGCGTCCAGCAGACCCAACGGCGTAAACACCGGATCGACGACCGTGAACCACCAATTGAAGCCGAAGAACGGGATCAAGGCGATCCCATAGGCGAGGAAGGTAGCGCGGGTGAACCGTGAAAAGGCGGCGAACAAGCCCGAAATCATCGCTTGAGCCCCGAAGCAGGCGACCGCGAACGGGAGGATCGGCGCGTTGATGCGATGCTGTGGTTGAAAGGTCAGGTCGATGACGCTTTGCGGCGCAAGCAGCGCCCAGCCGCCGAGCACGAAGAAAACGGCCGCTATGCCCCACTGGATGCGGCGGGGAGTCAGGATCATCAAAGACCTTGAGCGATCTTTTCCAGCCTCGCCGCCACCGCATTCAGCGCCTCGGCCACCCCATCGGTCGAGGCCGCCTCGGGCGACGCAGGCGCGGCTCCGCCGTTGGCGCGCGCCTCGTGCAGCTCGTCGGCCAGCAGCAGTCCGGCCATCAGGAACAGCCGGATATCGCCGACGTGGCCGACCTCGCCCGCGACCTGCCGCACATGGCCGTCGAACTGGGTCGCGAGCGTGCGGACCCGATCCTCCTGCCCGTCGGCGCAGCCGACGGCGTAGGGGCGTCCGTTGATCTCGACCGTCACAGTCGCCATCAGCGCGGCTCCTGTTCGGCGAGACTGTCGCGGATGGCGTCGGCCGCGCGCGACAGCGCCTCGGCGGCGTCGCGACCGGCTGCCTCGAGTTCGTGGATGCGGACGCGGTCAGTCTCGGTGGAAGGCTCCGGCGCGAACAGGTCGTCGTCGGGGACGCGGCTGGAACCCGCCGCGCGCGACTTGAGGTCCAGCAGCCTGCGCTCCAGCAGGGCCAGAGCGCGATCGACCCGGTCTTTTGCGGCCGTAGCGGCGTCCATCGTCGGTCACATCCTTCAGAATCCGTATAGAACCCGCGCACGCGCCGGGGTAAAGCGGCGCGCCTCCTTTTTTCCGCCTCCCGCCGAAAGGTCCCGCCTGTGACCGACGCCAGAAACGCATCCGAAAAAGCGACCCCCAAGCAGATGGCCGACGCCATCCGGGTGCTGTCGATGGACGGGGTTGAGAAGGCGAAGAGCGGTCATCCCGGCATGCCGATGGGCATGGCGGACGTAGCCACAGTGTTGTTTTCACGGTTCCTGAAGTTCGACGCCAGCCGCCCCGAATGGCCGGACCGTGACCGCTTCATCCTGTCGGCGGGCCACGGCTCGATGCTGATCTACAGCCTGCTGCACCTCACCGGCTACAAGGCGGCGACGAAGAAGGAGCTGTCGAACTTCCGCCAGTGGGGCTCGAAGACCGCCGGCCACCCCGAATACGGCCACATGCCGGGCGTCGAGACCACCACCGGTCCCCTTGGGCAGGGGCTGGCGGCCTCCATCGGCTTCGCCATGGCCGAGCGTCATCTGGCCGCCCGTTTCGGAGACGATCTGGTCGACCACCGCACCTGGGTCATCGCCGGCGACGGCTGTCTGATGGAGGGGGTCTCGCAGGAGGCGATCACCCTCGCCGGACGCTACAGGCTGAACAAGCTGACCGTGCTGTGGGACGATAACGCGATCACCATCGACGGCGCGGTCAGCCTGTCCGACGCCACCGATCAGAAGGCGCGCTTCAAGGCCGCCGGCTGGGCGGTCAAGGCCATCGACGGCCACGATATGAAGGCCATCAAGTCCGCCCTCGCCTGGGCTGTGAAACAGGACAAGCCGACCCTCATCGCCTGCCGCACGAAAATCGGTCGCGGGGCCGCCACCATGGAAGGCAGCCACAAGACCCACGGAGCCGCCCTCGGCGCCGCCGAGATCGCCGCCACCCGCCTCGGCCTGTCATGGGCGCACGAGCCGTTCGAACTGCCCGAAGCGGTGGACCAGGCGTGGAAAAAAGTCGGCCGGCGGGGGGCCAAGGCGCGCAAGGCGTGGGAGACCCGGCTGAACGCCTCTTCGCAGGCGGCCGATTTCACCCGCGCCTTCAAGGGCGACCTGCCCCCAGGCGCTTTCGACAAGCTGGAAGCCCGGATCGCCGAGCTGGTCGAGACCAGGCCGGCCCAAGCCACCCGCCAGTCTTCTGGCGCCGCGCTGGACGAGCTGTTCGCCGTCATTCCCGAGCTGATAGGCGGTTCCGCCGATCTGACCGGCTCAAACAACACCTTCGTCAAGGGCACCCCGATCTTCGACGCGCCAACCTACGAGGGCCGCTACGTCAACTGGGGCATCCGAGAGTTCGGCATGGCGGCGGCCATGAACGGGCTCGCGCTGCACGGCGGCGTCATTCCATACGGCGGCACCTTCATGGTGTTCTCGGACTACAGCCGCCCCGCCATCCGGCTGGGCGCCCTGATGGGCGCGCGGGTGATCCATGTGCTGACCCATGACAGCATCGGGCTTGGCGAGGACGGCCCCACGCACCAGCCGGTGGAGCACCTCGCCGCTCTCCGCGCCATCCCCAACCTGCTCGTCTTCCGCCCCGCCGACACGGTTGAGGCCATGGAGTGCTGGCGGATCGCGCTGGAGCATCGCGCCACGCCCTCGGTGCTGGCCCTCTCGCGCCAGAAGACGGCCGCGGTGCGCCTGGCCGCGTCGGACGAAAACCTGTCAGGCAAAGGCGCCTATGAGCTGCGCCCTGCGAAGGGCAAGCCCAAGGTGACCCTGTTCGCCACCGGCACTGAAGTGCCGCTCGCCCTCGCGGCGGCGGAGACCCTTGAGGCCGAAGGCTCCCCGACCCGCGTGGTGTCCGTCCCCTGTTTCGAACTGTTCTTCCAGCAGGACGCGGCCTACCAGGCCTCGGTCATCGGTCGGGGCACTGTCCGGGTCGCCGTTGAGGCCGCCATCCAGCAGGGCTGGGAACGGTTCATTGGCGAGGACGGCGCATTCGTCGGCATGACCGGCTACGGCGCCAGCGCCCCGGCCGAGGTGCTGTACGAAAAGTTTGGGATCACCGCCGAGGCTGTCGTGGCGGCGGCGAAGGCTCGGCTCTGATCATGCCGCATCTTGCGGCTGTCAGCTTGCTGGTCCGGGACTATTACGAGGCGATCGCCTTCTACGTCGGCAAGCTGGGCTTCGATCTGAGCGAGGACATTGATCAGGGCCACAAGCGCTGGGTCAGGGTCACCCCCCGCGGCGGTAAGACCAGCCTCATTCTGGCCCGCGCGACGACGCCCGAACAGGTAGCCCGGGTCGGCGGCCAAGAGGGCGACCGCGTGTGGTTGTTTCTCGAGACGGACGATTTCGACCGCGACCACGCCGCTTTCACCGCCGCCGGCGTGCGTTTCCGCGAGCCGCCGCGCAATGAGCCCTACGGCAAGGTCGCCGTGTTCGAAGACCTGTACGGCAACGGCTGGGACCTGATCCAGACAAGGCCGGAGGACCACCCATGAGCCGCATCGGCACCCCCCTCTCGGACACCGCCACGCGGGTCATGCTCCTCGGCGCCGGCGAGCTCGGCAAAGAGGTGGCGATCGAACTGCAGCGGCTTGGCGTCGAGGTCATCGCCGTCGATCGCTATGCCAACGCCCCGGCAATGCAGGTTGCGCACCGGAGCCACGTTATTCCGATGACGGACGCCCAGGTGCTGAACGGGGTCATCCTCGCAGAGGCGCCCCACATCATCGTTCCCGAGATCGAGGCCATCGCCACCGAGGTGCTGGCCGGTATCGAGGCGGCGGGTCTGGCCGCGGTCATCCCCACGGCGCGCGCGACCCAGCTGACCATGAACCGCGAGGGCATCCGGCGTCTGGCGGCCGAGGAGCTCGGCCTTCCGACATCGCCGTACGCCTTCGCCCGGTCGGCGGCGGAGTTGACGGGGGCGGCGGAGCGCATCGGCCTGCCGGTGTTCGTCAAGCCGGTGATGTCTTCGTCCGGCAAGGGCCAGTCGATGATCGGCTCGCTTGAGGATGCGACCGCGGCGTGGGACCACGCGCAGTCCTCTGGCCGCGTCGACAGCGCCACGGTCATCGTCGAGGGCCGCATCGCCTTTGACTACGAGATCACCCTGCTGACCGTCCGGTCGCGTGGTCCGGACGGGCGCATCCGCACCGACTTCTGCGCGCCCATAGGCCATCGTCAGGTCGATGGCGACTATGTCGAGAGCTGGC
>DASRWP010000176.1:0-2041 GCA_035654535.1 Brevundimonas sp. | reverse complement strand
CGACGCTCACAAACCACTGGTCACCAGACATGAACACGCGCAGGCTGCGTAGGCGCAGGAGGTGGCGATGGTGCGCGAAGACCCGAATGTCAGGCCCTCCGAGCGGGTCAAGGCCATGGTCGCCATAGAAACCCTGTTGCGGATATGGCGTCAGGCCGTCGACTGCTTCCCGGACGACGATCTCGAAACCATTCTCGTTTACCTGACGGTCGCCGCGGCGAGCGCGAGCAGCCACCTGCGCGACCCGGCGGTTATGGCGAAGCTTGATGACGGGCCGCTGCCTGACCAACTCCACCGCCCTATCAGCGGCCGTGCTGTGGCGGAGGCGACCGGTCTGGCGCGCGAAACGGTGCGCCGACGGATCGATGCGCTCGTCGCCTCAGGACGCCTGCTCCGGGACGCCCGGGGGGTTCGCACAATCAGTGGCTCGATCAGCCACGACCGAAATCTGGAGTTCTTGCGGTTCCTGACCCGCGAGCTGACCGCGGCCTCCGCTCGCCTCAAACGGTTTGATCCCGCCTGACCGTCGCGCCTTCGGCGGTCCACGCCTCGACTTTGAGGTCTTCGACCCAGGCGTCCAGAACGCCGCAGACACCGCTCCGATTCACGCCGCTGAACGTGGGACAGCTCCGAACACGCTCCGCCTCTTCGGTCAGCGATGCGAGCAGTTCGACGAGGCTGGTGCGCGAGCGCAGGGCGTAGCTGCGGGCCAAGCCGCGCACGATCGCTTCAAGCGCGGTCAGATCGGTTGTGATGGCGTCGAGACGGGGGTCGTGCATTCGGGGCGCTCCGGCGGGCTCGGGGCGGGGCGATAGGCGCGTCGTTGGGGAGCGACCAGCGGACTGTGACCCGGTTCGGGTCAGGCGGACCTCAGTCCACCTCCGCGAAGGCCCGAACCGGAAACGTTCCGAACGCCTGCACCTTCGGCGGCGCGGCGGTGAAGCGGAAGCCGGTTTCGGGCAGCAGTTCCAGCCCGCGCATATGCTCGCAGATCGGGATGCCGGCGCCGAGCAGCCGCGTGTGCGCTGGACGAGCGCGCGTGCGGGTGTCGTCGATGTTGTGCGAATCGATGCCGACGAGGGCTGCCCCCATCTCGACCAGCAGCGCGGCGGCGTTCTCAGTCAGGAAGGGATGATTCTCGAAATAGGGGTCCGTGCGCCAGTGGCGGGCCCAGCCGGTATGTACAAGGACCGCGCGGCCTCTGACGTCGAGCCCCGCGAAGCGGTCGGCGTCGACGGCCTGGATGTCCTGCGCCGGAACCACCAGTCCCGGCAGACCCGCGACCCGGTCCAGCCCCACGTCGCTGAGGTCTTCGCCGTCAGCATAGCGGTGGAAGGGCGTATCCAGATAGGTGCCGGTGTTGCCGACCATATCGATCCGGCCGATCTGGAACTCCGTGCCGGGCTCATACGCGGCGCGAGAAGCCTCGCGGCTGAGGTGATCGCAGATCAGCGGCGCCGGCAGCCCCGTGTAGGTGACCATGCCGGCCTCGATCGTGTGGCTCAGGTCGATCAGCGGCATTCGCAGCTCCGGAGAGGTCGGTCGATGATGGACGGACGGCGGCGGCGGGTCAAAGCGCTGCTTTGGCGCTGGACAAGTCACGGGCCAGCCTTAACAATCGAGTCTCCCATAAGGAGAATCCCATGCGCATCGCCCTGTTCGCCGCCGCCGCGGCCGCCCTGACCCTGACGGCCTGCTCGCAGCAGACCGAAGAAAACGCCGACGCCACCGCTGACGCCGCCGGCGCGACCGTCGCCTCCGCCGCGAGCGACACGGCCGCCAACGCCGACGCCGCCGCTGACAACGCCGCCGCCGCGACCAACCAGGCGGCCGAAAACGTCGACGCCGCCGTCACGACGCCTGCCGAGACGCCCGCCCAGTAATCGATGGGGCCTGCCGATCGGAAACGCGCCCGGGGTCAGCTCCGGGCGCATTTTCGTTTCAGCCGGGCGCGACGGCCCGGCTGGTTCGCAGCGTCTCCAGATAGGCGATCAGGTCGTTGATCTCGCCGGGGCGCAACTCGAACTGCGGCATGGCGGGG
>DASRWP010000175.1:0-8139 GCA_035654535.1 Brevundimonas sp. | reverse complement strand
TGATCAGGGTCTTGATCTCGGCCGGGCTCTTGGCCGGAAGACCGAAGCGGACGTGGATAGCGGCTTCCAGCCGGGCCTCGAAGGCCTTGTAGTTGACCCCCAGCGCCGCTTTGAACGGGGAAATCATGTCGCCGATGACGTATTCCGACGCGTCGTGCAGCAGGGCCGCCAGGCGCCATTTCGGCGCGAGTCCCGGCCGGATGTGGGCCGCAATCTCTTCGACAACACACGAGTGCTGGGCCACGGAGAAGGCGTGCTCGCCCACGGTCTGACCGTTCCAGCGGGCGACGCGGGCGAGGCCGTGGGCGATGTCCTCGATCTCGATGTCGAACGGAGAGGGGTCCAGCAGGTCGAGACGTCGGCCCGACAGCATCCGCTGCCAGGCGCGGGGCTCCTTCGATGGACGGGGCGATGCGGCCAAGGTCTGATCCTGCTCTCGTGGGCAGGGTTGGTGACGCATCATGGCGAGCCGATCAAGGCCGCCGGCGCTTATTCCCCGACGTTCAGCGTGACCAGTTCACGGGCGTCCTCGAGCGCGCGGTCGCGGTCGTTGTCCCGCGAGCGGACCGTGGCCACCACCAACGGGCCGCCGACCGGACCCCGCGCCTCGTAAGCGACCAGCTTCCAGCCGGAGGCGGAGGCGCGATTGTCAGTCAGGATCCAGCTGGCCCGGGTGGCGCCGCCGCCGGCGCGCGTCCGGACCTCGGCCGTATCATCGCGGGCGTTCACGACAACGCTTTCGCCGCCCTCGCCGGACGTGGTGACCCGGGCTGAGCCGTCACGGTCGTTGGCGTCAATGTGAAAACCGCCGATGCGCACGCTGGCTTTTTCTCCCTTCGCGTCGATGCTCACGCCGGGAAGACGGACCGAAGCATCCTCGCCATTTGCGTCGACGGCGACACCAGGGGCCCGCACGCTGGCGCTGTCGGCGTCGGCGGCGGCTTGCCGGCCCTCCGTTTCAGCACTTGCGGCCTCCGTCTCCGCCCGAGCCTGATCCGCGTCGGCCTGCGCGGCCGAGGCCTTCAGGCGCGCGACGGCCTCGGGCAAGGCGGTCGAGAGCCGGCTTTCGAACGCTTTCAGGATCTCCGCCGGTTCCCCACCGTCCAGCGGGGCCAGATGCAGACTGACCTCCGCGCCCCTGGGCCCGACGTAGGTGCAGACGCGGCCCTCGGACTGTGCGGAGCCCTTGCGGGTCAGCGAACCGACCGTCTGTGGGCACTGCAGCGCTTCTACGACCTTCAGCACGCCCTTGCCGCTCGTCTCGCTGTGTGTCGAGGAAATCCGCACCGAGTCGTCGCAGGCCCCGGCCAGGGCGGCCACGGCGCAGAGTGTCGGCAGCAGGATGGGACGCAGGGTCATCATCGGTAGTCCTTAAGCAGGTCTATCCTGCGCGCCGTAGTCCCATAATCCAGTGAAATCGCCGTAAGGCCGGTGTCCGAACCTGATCGCTCGTGTGTCAGGCACCGGGCCGGGAGCCTTCGCGGCGGTTCAGGAATGCGAGCCGTTCCAGCAGGTGAACATCCTGCTCGTTCTTGAGCAACGCCCCGTGCAGAGGCGGGATCAGCCTGTTCGGCGACGTCTCACGCAGTGCGGCGGGGTCGATGTCGTCCACCAGCAACAGCTTGAGCCAGTCAAGCAGCTCCGACGTCGAGGGCTTCTTCTTTAGACCCGGCGTATCGCGCAGTTCATAAAAGGTTCGAAGCGCCTCTGAAACGAGCCGCGGCTTGATGCCGGGGAAGTGGACCTCGACGATCGCCTTCATCGTCTCGGCGTCCGGGAAGCGTATGTAGTGAAAGAAGCAGCGGCGCAGGAAGGCGTCGGGCAGCTCCTTCTCGTTGTTCGAGGTGATGACCACGACGGGTCGCACCTCTGCCCGGATAGTCTCGTCCGTCTCGTGGACGTAGAACTCCATCCGGTCGAGTTCCTGCAGCAGGTCGTTCGGGAACTCGATGTCGGCCTTGTCGATCTCGTCGATCAGCAGCACCGGCCGGTTCGGGGCGGTGAAGGCCTCCCACAGCTTGCCGGGCTTCAGATAGTTGCGGACATCGTGGACCCGCGCCTCGCCGAGCTGGGAGTCCCGCAACCGCGAGACTGCGTCGTACTCATAGAGACCGTTGTGCGCCTTGGTCGTCGACTTGATGTGCCAGGTGATCAGAGGCGCGTTCATGGCGCGGGCGATCTCGTAAGCCAGCACCGTCTTGCCTGTACCGGGCTCCCCCTTGATCAAAAGCGGGCGCTCCAGCGCCACGGCGGCGTTGACGGCGATCTTCAGGTCGTCGGTCGCGATGTAGTTCGCGGTTCCTTCGAAGCGTTCAGTCGGACGAGCCATGACGGTTCCGGAGTGTGAACCCGAACGCCTAGCGAAGCCGGCCCGGGTTAACAACGATCATATGGTCGCGCGAGCGCACGCGATGGACGGAAACGCGTCAGCCCGCGCGTCGGATCAACTCGTCGGCGAGGTCGGCGGTGAGATAGCCGTCCGCAAGCCTGCCAGACGCGATCTGCCAGCGTCGCAGGGCTGCCCGGGTGTTGGCCCCGATGACCCCATCCAGACCTTGGGTGTCGTAGCCGAGGGCGGTTAGCGCCCGCTGGGCGCCAATCCGCTGTTCGCGCGACAGTGGAGCGTCGTCGGGCCAGCTGGCGACCAGCCCGGGTTTGCCGGCGATCCCGTCGGCGGTCAGGCCGATGCCGAGCGCATAGGACACCGAGTTGTTGTAGCGGCGGATCACATAGTGGTTCGGCAGAGCCAGAAAGGCCGGGCCGCGCGCGCCCTGGGGCAGCAGGATCACGCCGTCCTCAAGCGCCTCGGCCGCCGTCGGGGAGCCCCCGCGCGCAAGGGTCACGCCGCGCTGCGACCAGTAACGCCATGGCTGGCGCGGCCCGTCAGCCTCGGCGTAGTCGAAGCCGGACGGCAGGACGACCTCGTAGCCCCAGGTCTGGCCGCGCTTCCAGCCGGCGTCGGCCAGCAGATTGGCGGCGGACGCGAGGGAATCCGCGTCCGAGCCCCAGATATCGACCTTTCCATCGCCCGTCTGGTCCACGCCGAGGCGCAGGAAGTTGTCGGGCATGAACTGCGTCTGCCCCATGGCGCCCGCCCAGCTTCCCTTCAGACCGGAACGGTCCCGGCGGCCGTCCACGACGATGTCCAGCGCGTCCTTGAGCTGAGCTTCGGCCCAGTCGCGCCGCCGTCCGTCGTAGGCGAGGGTCGCCAGGGCGCGCACCACGTCATGGTCGCCCTGGATCGTGCCGTAAGAGCTCTCATTGCCCCAGATCGAAACGAGGATTTCGGCGGGAACGCCGAACCTCTGGGTCACCTGAGACGGCACCCGGTCGGTTCGCGCGCGGCCCTGGGCGATTCGCGTGGCCGAGGCCGCGGACTGGATGTAGGCCCCGGCGGGGCGGCTGAATTCCGGCTGATTGCGGTCCAGCCTGATCACGGCAGGATCCGGCGCCAGCCCGGCCAGTTCCCGTTCGTACCGCTCGCGTCGCGCCCCGCCGTGCCGGGTAAGGAAGCCTTGTTTCCAGCCCTCGAAGCCCGCCTCGTCAGCCGGAGCGGTCGCCGGGGGGGGCGGAGGTGGCGAAGGCGGCGCCGAAATCGGCGTCGGCGCCGCGGCCAGCCTGACCGGCGGCGGCTCCGGCAGCATGGGGGCGCAGGCGGCGACTGAGGCGATCAGGAGGAGGCGAAGGCGGATACGCATGGGCCCAAGGCTAGCCTTCCCGGCGGCGGTTCGTGATAACAAACGCGCGACCCGACCGTCAGGCACGCATCCGGCCCTCAACATGCTGGTGAAAAGCCCTGTGCATCTGGTTGACGGATCGCGGGAGCCTCTCTATACGCACCGCTCCGCCGCAGGTCCGCCTTGCGGCTTTTCTGTTTTGTTTTGCCTCAGGACGACGACCATGAAGGTCCGTAGCTCGCTCAAGTCGCTCAAGACCCGCCACCGCGACTGCAAGGTCGTGCGCCGCAAGGGCGTCGTCTATGTGATCAACAAGACGGACCCGCGCTTCAAGGCGAAGCAGGGCTAAGTTAGCGCGCTATCGCGGGCGACGCGGTCGCCCGCTGCGTGAGCGCAGCTATCCACAGGTCGCGGGCTTTGTCCGCGGCCTTTTTCGTGCCCGACGTTGAGCCCGCTGGACAGGCGTGGTTAGCGTCCGGCCTCTGTTCCCTTCCCGTTTATCAGGAGTCTGCCCGTGGCCGACGACGCATCCTTCGACGCCAGCCCCGACGTGCTGACCTCCGCCGCCCAAGGCCGCCTGCGCACCATCATCGAGCGCATCGAGCGGCTGGAGGAAGACAAGGCCGCCGTCATGGCCGACATGAAGGAAGTCTTCCTTGAGGCCAAAGGCGAGGGCTACGACGTGAAAATCCTCCGCAAGGTCATCCGTATCCGCAAGCAGGACAAGGCCAAGCGGCAGGAGGAGGACGCGATCCTCGACCTTTACATGTCGGCGCTTGGCGAGATCTGATCCTGAAGCGAACCGGCTTCGGCGGGGGCGGAGGCGGCTCGAAGAAGCCGCCGTCCAGCCCGTTCGAAGCTGAACGTAAGGCGGCCCAGCGCGCCGCCCTCAACGCCCTTCGCCGCGCCCGCCGCGCCGCCGAGAAGGCGGGCGTGTCCCTGTCCGAGTGGGAGGGCGAATTCATCGACTCAGTCAGCGAGCGTGTGAAAACGCACGGGCGGGCCTTTGGAGACCCCGAGCTGGGCGCGCCGGGGCAGGCGCTTTCGGCGATGCAGGGGCGCAAGCTCAAGGAGATCGCCGCCAAGGCGAAGGGCGAGACCCCGCGACCCCGATGGGGCCGAAAGACGCCGCCGCGCGAATGACGGCGCGCGCGCCGGCCTGCCGGTCGGGATGCGACGGCGTGCGCTAGAACAGGATCTTGCGGAACGTCAGGCTGATCGTACGGCCCTGCGGGTCGAGATAGTCCGGCTGATAGTTGAGCGGGACGTCGCCGGCGCTGGAGCTGACCTGAAGCCGGCTGTCGAAAATGTTCTGGATGCCGAGGTTCAGCCGCGAGCCCTTCAGCCACGGGTACTTCGCGACCCAGCTTGCCTGACCGCCCAGATCGACGAACATGTTCAGATTGACGGTCGCCAGATCCGAAAACTCAAGATCGGGACCGTTTCCGCCCTCGATGCGGGTGCCTTGACGCCAGTTGGCGTTCAGGAACGCGCCCTTGCCGTTCCGGAATACGCCCGCCTGCGCCTGGAGCTCGTTTCGGGGGGTGCCGCCGCGCCCGCTGGTGGCGGAACCGTCCAGAAGATCGAGCACCGGCACGCCGTCCGCGATGATGATCTCATCCTGCAGCCGGTACGTGTGGAAGACCGACAGGTTGAACATGCCCTGTCCCGGCTGCATCGCCATCCCGCGACCGCCCCCGCCGCCGCCCATCCGCATCTGCACGCCGCCGCCGCCGCCGCCGCGAGGCGCATCGCCGCCACCGCCGCCTTCCTGCCGGATGACGACCGACCCGCCGCCGCCCGGGCCGCCGCCGCCACGGAAGCCGCCGCCGCCGCCGAGCCGAGGACCTCCGGGCGCTCCGGGGAGGCCGGCCGCGGCCGGGTTCGGGCGGCCAAAGGCGCGCGAGAAGTTCAGGCCGGTGCGGATGTCCTGACGTTCAAACCGCTCGAAGTTCAAGGGTCGCGCGTCGAAGCTGGTCAGATTGCCGGCCCCATCGCGTGTGAAGCGGCCGGGGAGGGCGGCTTCGAGCTCGGGCGTCAGGGTCGGGAAGGTGGAGATTGCACCGTCGGTGCGGCTGTACGTCCAGGTCGACGTGATCTGGAAGTTGGTCTCCTTAAGCGGCCGCAGGGTCACGCCGGCCCTCCACACCTCGCGGTCGTCGGCGTCGAGGTTCGGATTGCCGCCCTCGATCCTCGTAACGAGGACTGTCCGGCCCGTGGCGAAGTCGAACACGGGCACGTTCGGCGTCGACAGGATCGGGTCGTTTAGTTGGGCGATGGTCGGCGCGCCCTGCTCGCCGGTGTAGCTGACGAGGAATGACAGCGGCTCGATCGGAGACCAGTTGACGCCGAATCCAAGCGTCGTCAGCCCGCCGAAATCAGACAGCTCCTCATAGCCGACATTGAGATTGGCCGAGAGGTCGCCCAGCGACTCAAGCACGCCCTGGCGGCGGCTGGCGATGGGGATGCCGAAGCTGGCCTGCCCGTTGAATCGGTCCCGCGACTGCGAGCGGTCGGTGGTGACGCCAGAGCGTACGCTGGTTGAGTCCAGGGAGCGCGTGTCCGCGCCAAGCGTGAAGGTCGATGACAGGCCGCCCGCAGGCAGATCGTACAGGTCGCCATTGAGAACCAGTTCGCCCGAGAGAACCTGCGACAGGGAGTTGGCCGTGTCATTCGGCAAGCGGGTGAAATCGGCCGGCGAAAGCGCTGCAAACGGGTTGGCGGCCGGGTCACCTGCGTTCAGGCGGTTCTGGAAGGGAGCCGTCGCGAAACCACGGCCGGTGACGGTGTCCGTCTCGACGCGGTTGTAGTCTCCACTCAGTGTCCAGCGCCACGCCTCGCCGATGAACCCGTCGAGCACGCCGCCGAGGCTGCTGTTCAGGGTGTCGGTGCGCCGGCCGAGGGAATCGGCGTCATCGAGGTAGCGGTAGACCAGCACGTCGTCGGCGAAAGGGGAGAACGGGTTGCCGTCCGGCAGGGTCAGGATCACGCCGGGCAGGCCGTTGAAACTGCGGCTGGAGCGGTCCTCGATACTGCCGCTGACAGTGCCCTGGGTGGTGCCGTTCAGGTCCCGCTTGACCGTCCCTCGCACTGTCGCGCGCTCGCTCGCCGAGAGGAGCGTCCGATAGGCGCCGAGGTCGCCGGTGCGGGGGTCGCCCGCCGCCGCGGCGAAAGCCGCCAGCCCCGGGTTCGTGGTCGTCGTCGGCACGGGATTGAGCAGGACGGTCGAACCGACCAGCGCCGAAAGGGCCGGATCGATCTCCGTTCCGAACGGGGTTCCCGCGATGTTGCCGGTCAGGTCGTAGGGCGTCAGACCCGCATCGCGGATAATGTCGCGCTCGGATTCATACAGGGGCGTGGAGCGCTCGTACTCCGCGTCCATCGACATTCGCGTGGCCCCGGCGATGTAGAGGACATTGCCCTCGATCTCCGCGGTTGTGCGACCGCCCTGCGTGGGGCCACGACCGGAGACCTCCGCCGTGACCGAACGGAAGTTCGACTTCAGCACAAAGTTCACGACCCGCTGGTCGGCGCGATAGCCGAACTGCAGGGCTACTTCTTCCGGCAGGATGTCGGTGCGCTCGATTGCTTCTGTCGGGATGCCCTGGATTTCCCTGAAGCCCGAGATGCGGCGCCCGTTGACGAGGAACACCGGCTGTCCGTCGCCGCGGCCGCGCGTGCTGCGGGTTACCGGCTCGAGATAGGTCAGCAGTTCGGCGATGTTGGAAGCACCATAGGCCTGGATCTGTTCGGCGCTGAGGGTCAGGTCGGGCGGGATGTCGGTGTCGACGCTGCCACGCAGGCGCTGGCCGGTGGTCGTTACGACGCCCAGGTCGGTGACGCCGTCATCCCTCGACGCCGGCGCGGTCTGGCTGGCCGGCGGCTGCTGGGTCGGAGCCTGTGAGACTGGCGGCGTGGCCTGGACGGTCCCGGCCATGAGTGCGGACAGGGCAGTGGTGACGAGCAGCATGCGGGGCCTTGGGGAGAAGGACGATTGGATCGTGGAACGTGGCCTGCCGGTGTTTCCGTCGCGTTTCAGGACGGAAACCAACGGTTGCGCCGCGCCACAAGCGCGGGTCTTCAGGGTTCTCGTCCCGTCTTGCCAATGAACTTTTGGTCAGACTCCGGGCGCTCGCGGGGCGAACAGCGGGACTAGCTCGCTTCCCTCACGCTGTCTTCCAGTCCCTGTTCGCGGACCTTGCGGTACAGGGTCGAGCGCCCGATACCGAGCCTCCGGGCGATCTCGGACATATGGCCGGCGTAGACCTCGATCGCGTGCTGGATGAGGTCGCGCTCGATCTCCTCCAGCGTGCGCAAATGGCCGCGATCGTCGAGGATGCGGATGGGCGTGTGAGGCAGTTCGACAGCGACGCTCTCATGCTGCGCCATGTCGTCCGAACCTTTGCCGCCGGTCACGGCGCCCAAACCGTCAATCGGCGCGGCGAGCCCGGAAATGGCGGGG
>DASRWP010000174.1:0-2995 GCA_035654535.1 Brevundimonas sp. | reverse complement strand
GCTGAACGCGGTATGGTCAGGCGAGTTGGACTGACGCTGGCGCCGCCACTGCGACGCCGGCGGCCGCCGTGCATGTCGCGAGAGAAACCTGGTCGCAAGAAATCTCAGTGCAGAATACGAAAAATGCGCTGAAGGCAGGGGAGGCCTGCCTGAAGGCAGACCTGGGGAATGTCCGTTGAGGGTCGGAAGCGGAGATTCGCTCCGCCCCGCCCACGCTTGACTTCCCCCCTGACTCGGGGCCTAGGTCGCCACGCTCTCGCGGGAGAGATCGGGCCCCCCAAAGGTCCCGGAGCCGAAGGCGCAACCGCCCCGGAAACGCTCAGGCAAACGGACCGCGAGGACATACGGACGCTGGAAAGTCGCTCCCCATTCCCGGGATTCATGAGCGCGCCGACGGAGCAAGCCCCGACCGGGGCGGAATCTCTCAGGCTTCAGGACAGCGGGGGCGCGAAGACGGCGGAGCTTCCGCTTCAAAACGCGACCGTGAAAGTCTGACCATGACCGACGAGACCCTGAAAACCACGCCTCTCAACGCCGCGCACCGCGCCGCCGGCGCCCGCATGGTCGCCTTCGGGGGCTACGACATGCCGGTTCAGTACGAGGGCGTGCTGGCCGAGCACCGCTGGACCCGCGAGCACGCCGGTCTGTTCGACGTCTCCCACATGGGCCAGTGCAAGATCACCGGCGAGGACGCGATCAGCCAGTTCGAGCGCTTCGTCCCCGGCGACTATGCAATCCTGAAAGCCGGCAGGCAGAAATACAGCCTGCTCCTCAACGCCGAGGGCGGCATCATGGACGACCTGATGGCCGGCAAGCCCGACCACGACGGCCTCTACGTGGTGGTCAATGCCGGCAACAAGGAAGCTGACTTCGCCTTCCTGCAGGAGAACCTGTCGGGCGACGCCACGCTGACGGTGCTGCACGATCGAGCCCTGCTGGCGCTCCAGGGGCCTGAAGCGGCCGAGGTCATGGCGCAGCACGAGCCGCTGCTGGCCGAGATGGGCTTCATGGAGTGCGCCCGGCTCATGCTGTTCGGCTGCGACTGCTTCATCTCCCGGTCGGGCTACACCGGCGAGGACGGCTACGAGATCTCGGTGCCCGCCGATCAGGCCGAAGGCGTCTGGAACACCCTGCTGGAGGACTACCGGGTCAGGCCGATTGGCCTCGGCGCCCGCGACAGCCTGCGGCTGGAAGCCGGCCTTCCGCTGCATGGTCACGACATCGACGCCACGACCTCGCCGGTCGAAGGCGGCCTGACTTTCGCCCTGTCCAGATCCCGCAAGGAACGGGCCGACTTCAACGGGGCCGGCCGCATCCTGAAGGAGCTGGCCGACGGCCCCTCCCGCGTTCGCGTCGGCCTCAGCGTCAAGGAAGGCGCCCCGGCCCGCGAGGGCGCGGAGATCGCCGACATGGACGGCGCCGTAGTCGGCAATGTCACCTCCGGCGGCCCGTCCCCTACGTTGGGCCGAAACATCGCCATGGGCTATGTGCCGCCGCAGTTCGCCGAATTAGGCACGGAACTGAAAGTCGTCGTGCGCGGCCGACCCGCCGCCGCCGAGGTCGTCGCCACGCCCTTCGTCGCCCAACGCTACTATCGCAAACCGAAAGCCTGAGGACCGGATCGATGCATTTCTCCAAGGATCACGAGTGGGTTCGCTTCGACGGCGACGTCGCCACCGTCGGCATCACCAAACACGCCGCTGACGCGCTGGGCGACGTGGTGTTTGTCGAGACGCCGGAAGCGGGCAAGACCGTCGCGAAGGGCGACAGCTTCGCCGTCGTCGAGAGCGTCAAGGCGGCGTCGGACGTCTACGCCCCGGTGTCGGGTGAAGTGGTCGAAGGCAACGCCGCCCTCGCCTCCGCCCCGGAAACCGTCAACGCCGATCCCGAAGGCGAGGGCTGGTTCGCGAAGATTCGCGTTTCCGACGCCGCGACGGATGGTCTGATGGATCGCGCCGCCTACGACCAGTACCTCAGTACACTCTGATTTTTTCTCCCCGCTCATCCCCGCGAAAGCGGGGACCCAGTCCTTTGGATGGGCGGTCCCGGCCAACGGCCACCATCGAATGTCCCGAAACGCCAGCATCTCGCTGGACAGCACTGGGTCCCCGCTTTCGCGGGGATGAGCGGTTTAAAGAATGCGCTATCTCCCCCTGACTCCCGACGACCGCTCCGCCATGCTGGCGGCCATTGGTGCAAAATCGATCGACGACCTGTTCGTGGACGTGCCCGAGGCTGCGCGGCGCGAGGGGTTCGTGGACCTCCCTCGGGTGGCTGGCGAGCTCGAGGTCGAGCGGGCGCTCGGCGCGCTGGCGGGCAAGAACATCACGGCGGGAACGGTCCCGTTCTTCTGCGGCGCGGGCGCATACAAGCACCACGTCCCGGCGACCGTCGATCATGTGATCCAGCGGTCAGAGTTCCTGACCAGCTACACCCCCTACCAGCCGGAAATCGCGCAGGGCACGCTTCAGTACCTGTACGAATTCCAGACCCAGGTCGCGAATCTGACCGGCATGCCGGTGGCCAACGCCAGCCTCTATGACGGCTCGACCGCCATGGCCGAGGGCGTGCTGATGGCCACCCGTGTGACCCGCCGCAATAAGGCCGTCATCGCAGGCGGCGTGCACCCCCACTACGTCGCCGCGACCGAGACCGTCGTCCACGCCGTCGGCGTCGAGACCGAGGTCCTGCCGGCCGCGGTCGACGCCGAGGCCGACGTCATCGCCCGGATCGGTCCTGACACCGCCTGCGTCGTGGTCCAGACCCCCAATGTGTTCGGCACCGCCACTGACGTGACGAAGATCGCCGAGGCCGCCCACGCCGCCGGCGCCCTGCTGGTCGTCGTCGTCACCGAGGCGGTGTCGATGGGCCTGCTCAAGTCGCCGGGGGAGATGGGGGCGGACATCGTCGCGGCCGAGGGCCAGTCGATCGGCAACGCTCTGAACTATGGCGGCCCCTACGTCGGCCTGTTCGCCACACGCGACAAACTGGTGCG
>DASRWP010000173.1:0-2352 GCA_035654535.1 Brevundimonas sp. | reverse complement strand
CGCGCCTTTTCCCCGGCGCCCAGCGCGTTCTCGTTGGACGACAGCTTCATCGGCTCGGCCACGCCCTCGATGCGGGACTTGCCGCCGACGTAGGGGGCGATGTCGAGGATGCCGGGCTTGGGGGCTGGCGCGTTATCGGGGGCGTCGGTCATGGGCGCTTTCAGAACTGGGGCGCGGCGCCGATGACGCCGCTGAGGCCGCCGGGCGCGGATGCGAGCCGCCCGTCCTCGGCCTGCACATAGCCCGCCAGCATGAACAGCTTCAAGCCGCCCGCCGCGATCAGCGGGCTTGCGGCAAGGCCGGCCTCGGCGAGGGCGTCGACGATGCGGGCGACCGGCGCGGCGCTGTCAGTGACCCAGAAGGTGCGGTCGTCGCCGGTGGGTCCGGGCTCGGTATTCCGGATCATCAGGGCCCGTGGCAGGCCATGCGCGTCGTCGGGCAGCGCCCCGACCACTCTCAGGGCGGGCTCGGCCAGCAGCCGGCCCCACCAGCCAGACGAGGGCGTCAGCTCCATCAGCGCCCGCGCGCCGTCGCGCACGGCGGCAAGCGCCTGCTCTGGATCGGCGGCGGCGCGCGCCGTCAGGCCGAACCGGTCGGCGGCCAGCGTCTGGGCCGCCGCTCCCCAGATCACCAGCGGCGCGCCCGTCGCGGCGTCGATCCGGCCCAGCACGGCGCGCAGGACCGCGGCTCCGGCCGGAGGCTCCCCCGCCAGCGTCTGCCGCACCGCGATGGCCTCTGCGTCCGGCCGCAGGCGCGCGCCCGCGGCCAGACGGGCGCGGACGGCGTTGGCCAGCGCCCGGTCCAGGGCCAGCCGTTCGGCGTCGGGCTCGGGCTCTGTCAGCATCAGAACAGCTTCGGAGCAGGCGCCAGGGCGAACGGGCCGAGCCAGGTGCGACCGTCGCGGAACTGGATGACCAGATCGACGCCGTCCTCGCCTTCCGCCCCGGCCGCCATCGCCGCGCCGGCGGCGCCGGCCCGATTGACCGCGCCGGAGCGGGAGCCGGCCAAACCCGCGATCGCAGCCATCGGGCGCTCGGCCCGTAGCGCGACCTGTCCCTGTAGCCGGCCGTCGACGTCGGCGGACAGGCCGGCGCTCTCGATCCGGGCGCGGCTGTCGCCCGCCGCCAGTTCGCCGCGGATGTCGGTGAAGCGGCCGCCGGCCGCCGTCCAGGCGGAGAACACGCCCGCGCTGTCGATCCCGGCGAGGCGGCTGGCGTTTTGAACCGTGCCTTCCAGCCGGGCCGTCAGCCGCCCCTGCCGCGTGGCGCCCTCCACCGGGCCGCCGGGCCGTCCGCGCGCGTCGGCGAGCTCGAAAGCCACGTCCATAGCGTCGGCGTTGGCGCGGCCCTCCGTCAGGTGAGGACGGATGTTGAGCAAGACCCTCTCGGCCGAAGCGATAGGGAAGGGCTCGGCTCCGCGGTGGGCGGTGAAGGTCGGGCGGATCAGCTCCACCCGCAGGTCGGGGAATCGCGCGCGCAGATGGCTCACGCTGAGGCGCAGGCCGTCGCCGTCGATGCCGACCTTGCCCTTGTCGGGACGGGTCAGGGTCAGGCCGTCGGGCGCGATCACAACCCATCGGTCGGGATTGTACGCGTTCGCCTCGGCGATCAGCTCAGGGGCGGCGACGCCATGGCCCGACGGGGCAAGGAAGCTGGCGTGGGGGACGGAGATGCGCGCCCGGAACGGCCAGCCGGTCGTGGTCGGAGCGGCGTGGGTGACGGTCCAGCCGTCCTGCCTGAGATCGGCGACCCCAACGTCCAGCTGCGTCTCGACCTGACGCACGAGGAAGAACCACCAGCCCGTCCACGCCGCCAGCAACAGGCCGACGATGATGAAGGGCGCGACGAGGCCCCGGCGGGAATGGCGGATCGGCGTATGGGAGGGGTCGGTCATCTGGCTCCGTCTAGTCCGCCTTGAGAAACGCGCCAACCTGTTCGACGGCTTCGGCCAGTCCCATGCGCTGAACCTCGGTCCCCGGCGGCAGGCTGCCGAACAGCCGGGTCGGGGCGGCGGCGTCCAGCATGACGAAGACGCCCTTGTCGTCAGCGCGGCGGATCAAGCGGCCGAATGCCTGCGCCATCTTGGCGCGAGCCAGAGCGTCGTCGAAGCCGCGCGCCTGAGGCCCGCCGCCAAACCGCGCCCGGCGCGCCTTATGCAGCAGGTCGGGACGTGGCCACGGCACGCGGTCGAAGGCGAGGATGCGGAGACTGCGTCCCGGCACGTCTACACCGTCGCGCACCGCATCTGTGCCCAGCAGGCAGCTATCGCGCTCAGCCCGGAACACATCGACCAAGGCCCCGACTTCCAGCGGATCGACGTGCTGGGCGTAAAGCGGGATACCCGCCTTGGCCA
>DASRWP010000172.1:0-1986 GCA_035654535.1 Brevundimonas sp. | reverse complement strand
CGCTCGACCACGACCGAGCAAGGGCTCGACGCGCTGGAGAAGGTGTCGCAGCCGACGGCCCGGATCGACCTGCGCGACGCGCGCGGACGCGAGCCGGCGTTCGGTCTTAGCCGCTTCCTTCCGGTGCACGGAGACGACGTGATTCCGACGCCGCCGCTTGAGGCGCTCGGCGGCGGCGCCGGCAAGGAAATCGACATCCTGATCGGCAGCAACGCCGAGGAGATGAACATTTATCTCGTGCCGACCGGTGTCCGCGCGAAGATCGGCGCCGTGCTGTCGTGGCTGGTTCTGGGCCGCTCGATCCGGAAGCCTTGGAAGATCCTCAAGGCCTATGGTCTTGGGAAGGCCGGAGGGAAGCCCGGCGACGCCCTGGCGGAAGCAATGAGCGATCTCGCATTCCGCTGGCCCGCGCGAGTCTACGCCGCCCGTCATCACGGCAGGACGCACGTCTATGACTTCGGCTGGCGGTCGCCGGCGTGCAGCGGCCAGTTGGGCGCGTGTCACGGGCTGGAACTGCCGTTCGTGTTCGACACCCTCGCCAGCGCGAGCGGTGAGAGGGGGTTCGCCGGTGACAACCCGCCGCAGGCACTCGCCGACCGGATCCACAGGATCTGGGTCGACTACGCCCGCGACGGGACGGCGCCGTGGCCGGAATTCAACGAGACAAGCCGGCAAGTCCATCGGCTCGACACCGGCGAGACAGCGCCTGAGCCGCCGATGATCGCCGCCCGCTTCTGGGGCTGAGATGTCCGGCTATCTGGACCGTTTCCGGCTGGACGGCCGCGTGGCCTTCGTCACGGGCGGCGCGCAGGGCATCGGTCTTGCCTCGGCGGAGGCGCTCGCCGAGGCCGGAGCCGATGTCATCATCGCCGATCTGAGACAGGCCGCGGTCGATGAGGCAGTCGCTACCTTGGCGGTGAAGGGCCTCCGGGTCAGCGGCAAAATGCTGGATGTCGTCGACTCTGACCGTGTGGCGCAGACGGCGGACGCCGTGGTGGCCGCGCATGGACGGATCGACATCCTCGTCAACAACGCCGGGATCGCTCTCAGCGAAATCGCCGCCGAGGACATGGAGGACCAGCGCTGGCTCAAGGTGCTGGACGTCAACCTGAACGGCAGCTTCTGGTGCGCCCGCGCCTTCGGCCGGCACATGCTGGCGGCCGGCTCCGGGAGCATCGTCAACATCGGCTCGATGAGCGGCGTGATCGTCAACCGTCCGCAGGGGCAGGCGCACTACAACGCGTCCAAGGCGGCCTTGCACCAGATGACCCGCTCGCTCGCCGCCGAGTGGGCAGACCGGGGTGTGCGGGTCAACGCCGTCGCCCCGACCTATATCGCCACGCCGTTGAACGCCTTCGCCGACCGGGAGGCGCCTATGTACCGCCGCTGGATCGACTCGACGCCGATGGGGCGGCTGGGCGAGCCCCAGGAAGTCGCCTCGGTGGTCCTGTTCCTCGCCTCGGACGCCGCCAGCCTGATGACCGGCTCGATCGTCATGGCCGACGGGGGCTATAGCTGCTGGTGATCAGCACCGGAGCCGCTTGATGCATCAGCCCCTCATTGCCGGATTCGAGCTGGGCGGGACCAAGACCGTCTGCGTTCTGGCCACCGGCCCGGACGACGTGCGGGACGAGGTTCGAATACCCACCACCACGCCGTCGGAGACACTCGCCGTCGTTCAGGCCCGCCTGCATGACTGGCGCAAAGCGCACCGGATCGAGGCGATCGGCATCGGCAGCTTCGGGCCGCTGCAGCTCGACCAAGCGTCTGCGCAGTACGGCCAGGTCGGCATGACGCCGAAGCCGGGGTGGACGGAGGCTGACCTGCTGGCGCCGGTGCGGGAGTTTGGCGTTCCCGTCGGTCTGGACACGGACGTCAACGGCGCGGCGATCGCGGAAGGTCTTTGGGGCGCGGCTCAGGGCCTCTCGTCGTGGGCCTATATCACCGTCGGCACGGGGGTAGGCGTGGGCACGATCGTCGACGGAC
>DASRWP010000171.1:0-2268 GCA_035654535.1 Brevundimonas sp. | reverse complement strand
CGGGCGTCCGGGGTTCACGCTCGCGCTTGAACTCCCGCGCGGGTTCAGGCATAAGCCCGCGCTCGATGGCGGCTCTTCCGAGGGCCGCCGCTGTTGTTTTCGCGCCCCTGCGGCGCCCGACCAAGAAGATTGAGACGGACATGGCCGTTCCGAAGCGCAAAGTATCGCCCTCGCGTCGCAACATGCGCCGCGCCCACGACTCGCTGGGGACCAACCCCTACACCGAGGACAAGGACACGGGCGAGCTGCGCCGCTCGCACCACATCGACCTGAAGACCGGCACCTATCGCGGCCGTCAGGTCCTGACGCCCAAGGAAGACTAGGTCTCTCCACGGCCTCGGCCTGTGAAGTTTGACGGCGCGCGGTTCTCCGCGCGCCGTTTTCGTGCGTTGGTGGTCCGAACCCGAGGAGTCCTCTCATGATCCGAGCCCTGTGTCTGACATCTGCACTGGTGCTGACGGCCTGCGGCGCGCCCGATCCGGAGTCGCCCGCCCCGCAGTCGCCTGCCGCCGCTCCCGCCGTCGCTCCCTCGCCCGCGACATCTAACGCGCTGACCGCGCAGGGCTGGGGACCGTTGCGCATCGGCATGAGCCGCGCGGAGGTCGAGACGGCGCTGGGGGCCGACGCCAATCCGGAGGCGGTGGGCGGCCCCGATCCCGATTCCTGCGACCTCTTCCGTCCGGCCCGCGCGCCCGCGGGCATGATGGTCATGGTCGAGCGCGGCGTCCTGACCAGCATCTGGCTGGATCGCCGCGCTGCCGTGAAGACCGACCGGGGATTCGGCGTCGGCGACCAGGCCGCGACGGTCAAGGCGGCCTACGGCCCTTCGGCGCTGATCAGCCCGCATAAATACAGCGCGGCTCCGGCGGAATACGTCACGATCTGGAGCGAGGCTGGTGGGGCCGGCTACGTTCAGGACGCGACGGCCCGTGGCGTCAGTTACCATATCGGGACAGATGGTCGGGTCGAGCACGTCGCCGTCGGCGGTCCCAGCATCCAGTACGTCGAGGGCTGCGCCTGATCGTCGGACATCCGATTGGCGATTCTCGGAGGGCTGCGTTAAACCCCGCCCAAATCCCTGACAGCGAGAGCCTTCCATGACCGACATCGCCGACATCGTCGCCCGCCAGATCCTCGACAGCCGGGGCAATCCGACGGTCGAGGTGGACGTGATTCTGGATGACGGCAGCTTCGGCCGTGCGGCGGTGCCGTCGGGCGCTTCGACCGGCGCTCACGAGGCGGTGGAGCTGCGCGACGGCGACAAGGACGCCTGGGGCGGCAAGGGCGTCCAGAAGGCGGTCGACGCCGTCAACGGTGAAATCTTCGACGCCCTGTCAGGCATGGACGCCGAGGACCAGCGCCGAATCGACGAGGCGCTGATCGCTCTGGACGGCACCGAGAACAAGGGGCGGCTGGGGGCCAACGCCATCCTCGGCGTCAGCCTCGCCTGCGCCAAGGCCAGCGCCATCTCGTCGGCCCTGCCGCTGCATCGCTACCTCGGCGGCGTCTCGGCGCGCATCCTGCCGACCCCCATGATGAACATCATCAACGGCGGCGCTCACGCCGACAATCCGATCGACATCCAGGAGTTCATGATCCTGCCGACCGGGGCCGACAGCTTCTCCGAGGCCCTGCGGATGGGCGCGGAAATCTTCCACGCCCTGCGCAAGCAGCTGAAGGACGCCGGCCACAACACCAATGTCGGCGACGAGGGCGGCTTCGCCCCGAACCTCGGCTCGGCCGAGGAGGCGCTGAGCTTCATAACCCGGGCGGGGCAGGCTGCGGGTTATCTCGCGGGCGAGGACTTCCACCTGGGCCTCGACGTCGCCGCAACAGAATTCTTCAAGGACGGCAAATACGTCATGGCCGGGGAGGGCAAGACGCTGGAGGCCGACGCCATGGTCGCCTATCTCGCCGACCTGTGCGAACGCTTCCCGATCGTTTCGATCGAGGACGGGTGCGCCGAGGACGACTTCGACGGCTGGAAGCTGTTGACGGACCGGCTGGGCGACCGAGTGCAAATCGTGGGGGACGACCTGTTCGTGACCAACCCGGCGCGCCTTGCTGCAGGCATCGGCGAAGGACTGGCTAATTCGATACTGGTAAAGGTCAACCAGATTGGCACCTTGTCTGAAACTCTTGATGCAGTGGATATGGCGCATCGCGCCGGCTACACGGCCGTGATGAGCCACCGGTCGGGCGAGACTGAGGACTCGACCATTGCCGATCTGGCGGTCGCCACCAACTGCGGGCAGATCAAGACCGGCT
>DASRWP010000170.1:0-5513 GCA_035654535.1 Brevundimonas sp. | reverse complement strand
CGCACCTGGACCCACCTTGAGCGGCAGCGAGGCGGCACCGGCTCGACCGGCGGCCCCGGCGAGACCCAGATCGAGCTCGACCGCCGCCTGATCGCCGACCGGATCGTCAAGCTGAAGGCCGAGCTGGAGGAGGTGCGCCGCACCCGCGGCCTGCACCGGAAACAGCGCCAGAAGGTCCCGTTCCCGACGGTCGCGCTGGTTGGTTACACCAACGCCGGCAAGTCGACGCTGTTCAACCGGCTGACCGGGTCCGAGGTGTTCGCCAAGGACCTGCTGTTCGCCACGCTCGACACCACCCAGCGCACCATCCGCCTGCCTCAGGGCCGCCCGGCGATCGTGGCCGACACCGTCGGCTTCATCTCCGACCTGCCGCACGAACTGGTCGAGAGCTTCCGCGCCACCTTGGAGGAGGTCGGCGAGGCCGACCTGATCCTGCACGTCCGCGACATCGCCTCGCCGGACACAGCGGCGCAGTCGAAGGACGTCGAGGCGGTGCTGAAACAGATCCCGATGGTGGAGGGGAAGCCTCGCCGCGTGCTGGAGGTCTGGAACAAGATCGACCTGCTGGACGGCGACGCCCGCGAGGCCGTCGTGGACCACGCGGACCGCCTGCGCGGCGAGGGCAAGGCCGTGGCCGTGTCCGCCTGGACCGGGGAGGGGATCGACCCCCTGCGCGAAACCATCGCCGCCCTGATCGACGACGACCCCGAGACCGAGCTGGTGCTGGACCCGTCGCAGGGCGAGGCGCTGGCGTGGCTGTACGAGAACGGCCGGGTGACGGGGCGCGAGACGGACGGCGAGGGCAAGACGCACGTCACGGTGCGGCTGCACCCGGCGGCGCTGGGGCGGTTCGAGCGGCAGTTTGGGTAGCGCCGCCCCCCTCTCCCGTCGGGAGAGGGCTTGAGCGCGCGACCGCGTCGCGGTCGGGCTTGCGCGAGCGGGTGATGCCCGTTCGCGACGGCTTACGCCGACTGTGGCAGCCGACCCTCATCCGGCCCTACGGGCCACCTTCTCCCAATGGGAGAAGGATCAGTCAGGTTTGGCCCCGCTCCGCCGCCTTCGCCGCGTCCCACAGCCCGTCCATCTCGGCCAGATCAGACTGCTCCGGCGACCGCCCGGCCTTCGCCAGTTCCGCCTCGATAAACCCGAACCGCCGCACGAATTTCGCGTTCGCCCCGCGCAGCGCGTCCTCCGGCTCCACTCCCAGCTTGCGCGCCAGATTGGCCACCACGAACAGCAGGTCGCCCATCTCATCGCGCGCCTTGTCGAGATCGCCGGCGGCGATTTCCGCCCTTAGCTCCGCCACCTCTTCATGCAGCTTGTCGAACACCTCGTCGGTCGAGGGCCAGTCGAAGCCGACGCGGGCGGCGCGTTTGGTCAGTTTGGCGGCGCGGGCGAGGGCGGGGAGGCCCACAGGCACGTCGTCCAGCACGCCGTGCTGCTGTTTCGAGGCGCGTTCGGCGGCCTTGATGTCCTCCCAGCGGGCCTTCTGGGAGGTTCCGTCGGATCTGGCGGCCTCAAGGGGGCCGTCTGGGCCGAAGACGTGCGGATGGCGGCGTTCCAGCTTGTCGGCGATGGCTGCGGCCACGTCATCGAAGGCGAACAGCCCCTGTTCCTCGGCCATGCGGGCGTGGAAGACGACCTGGAACAATAGGTCGCCGAGCTCGCTCTTCAGTTCGTCGAAGTCGCCGCGTTCGATGGCGTCGGCGACCTCATAGGCCTCCTCCAGCGTATAGGGGGCGATGGTGGCGAAGGTCTGCTCGACGTCCCACGGACAGCCGCCGACCGGGTCACGCAACCGCCGCATGATGGCATTGAGCCGGTCGATCGGCGTCAAACGGCCTCTCCGTCGCGCTCGGCCAGCTGCGCCCGGATGACGGCGTGCTTCTCGGGCGTCAGCGGATAGATGCGCAGCACCAGCGCCGAGATCAGCAGCAGCACCACCGGCGCGGCGATGAACAGCCACTGCAGGCCGAGAATGACGTCGGGGTCGTTCACGGCGCCGGGCTTGGGATCGAAACCGATCCACTCCAGCACCGCGAAGGCGCCGACCGAGACGGCATAGCCCATCTTCGACGTGGCGTTCAGAATCGAGAACAGCAGCCCGGTCTGGTCCGAGCCGACGTCCAGCCGGATGGCGTCGGCTGCGTCCGCCATCATGGCGCGGAGCAGCAGGTCAGCGGCGCCGAAGGCCAGTCCGGCTCCGAACATGGCGGCCATGGCTGCGGGGAAGTTCCCGGCCGGAACCAGCAGGGTGGCGGCGGCGAAGCTGACGGCGAAATAGATGCTGCCGATGGCCAGAGCCCGGTGTTTCCCAATCTTCGTCGCCAGCACCGCCCAGATCGGGGCTCCGATCAGACCGGCGACGAAATAGACCAGCAGCAGGATCGAGGTCTGCTCCCGCTCGAAGCCGCGCGCCTGCTCGAAGAAGTAGAAGAACAGCACGCCGATCAGCCCGCGCGCAGCGCCCAGCATCAGGTCGGAGATCAGCAGCCGGCGGAGCACGGGCTTGGCGATCAGCGACAGGGTTGCGCCCAGTCCGCCGTGCGCGGGCGGGGTGACGTTCCGGGGCTCGGGCGTGAAGAAGAAGGTGACCGCCAGGGCGATCGGCAGCAGGGCCACGATGAAGCCCCCCTGCATCCGCACCGCCTCGACATAGGTGTAACCCATGGACTGGGCGCCGACGGGGATCAGCAGCACGGCCAGCACGCCGATGATATTGGCCGCCTGCCAGAAGCCGTAGATGCGGGAGCGCTGGTCGTAGTCGGGCGAGAGCACGGCTGCCCAACTGGTCTGGCTGAGCAGGCTGATGGAATAGCCGAGGTACATGACCACCAGCCAAACGGCGAGGTGGGTCGCGCCGGCGCCCTGGCCGACGAAGAACAGCATCGCCACCGACGCCATCAGGATGGGAGCGCCGATCGCCATCCACACCCGGTACCGGCCCCACTTTGTCGAAGTCCGGTCGATGACGATGCCGAGGAATGGATCGACCACGATGTCGGCCAGTCGCACGATCAGGAAGATCAGACTGACGGCGGCGAGCGGCACGCCGACGTGGCTGGCGTAGAATTCCGGCAGGGTCACATAGACCGGCAGACCCAGCGCCGCATACGGCAGGCAGCTCGCGGCGAAAGCCGAGAGGGTGGCGTTGGAGCGCCGGCCGGGCGCCAGAGCGCGGGTGGGCGAGGCGGGGGCGTCGGTCATGGCCGGATCCGAAGCGCGGCGGATGAGTCGCCGACAGCTTCACCATGCCGACTTTGGCCGCTGTGCGCGAGCGGGCGCAAATGCCTTGCCGACGCCACAAGGGTGGGGGCACCATCGCTCCGATGTTGAAACGCGCCATCCTGTCGATTCTGGCAGCCCTGCCTCTACTCGCCGCGGGGGCGGCCCACGCGCAGGGCAGGGGCGGCGAGGCGGAGGTCTGCGACACGGGGGCGCTGGAATGGTCGGCGCCGGCGCTGTCGAACGCGGTGTCGCACACCTCACTGGACTGGGCGCCCTTCGGCCCGGCGGAGCGCGGCTGGGAGACCTATCTGCCCCTGATTCAGAAGGAGCTCGGCACTGACTGCGCGCCCGAGTCCCCCCGATTCGCCCGGGCCCTCGCCGAGTTTCAGTACGCGCGCGGCCTGCCCGCGACCGGATGGTTTGACGACGCGACGTTCCAGACGTTCCGAGGACTGTGGCAGGAGCGGCGACCCTTCATCATGGGGCGGGTCCGACAGGAACCGTGTCCCGATCCGCCCCCGCTGTATCAGCTCGGCTATCTGGTGGAGTCGGAGGAACACGCCGACCGGCTGACGCGGCTGCTGCGCCGCGACGTGCTCGACGCCTATCGACGCCTCGTCGCCGCCGCCCGCGCCGAGGTCCCGGAGGTCGCGCGCTATCCGGAGCTTCTGCAGATTTTCTCTGGCTTTCGCGATCCGGAGGCGGACGCCGCCCGCTGCGCCGCCTCGGGCAATTGCGACGGTCTCAGGCGGGCGGTCTGCTCGCCGCACCGGACCGGAACGGCGGTTGACCTTTACGTCGGGCAGGCGCCCGGAATGGGCGTGGACAGCACCGCTCCGGACAGTCGGCTCCACATGTCGCGCACGCCGACCTATCGATGGCTGGTCAAGAATGCGGGCCGGTTCGGCTTCACGCCCTATGTGTACGAGCCTTGGCACTGGGAATGGGTCAGCCCGACCGGAGGCTACGCCGGGCCATGATCCGTACACTGACGGACGGCGAGCGGATGCTGGCCGTCGAGGCCTTCGGTGACGCCCTGCAACTGGAGTGGCTGCGATTTCTGTCCGCGCCCTGGCCTTTCGACCGAGCGTTCGTGCCGGGACGATGGTTCGGACGCGACTGGATCGTCTGGCCGGGGACGTCGCTGCCGGTGGATATCTCGGTCGGACCCCTGAGGTATCAGGCCGTGTTCGTCCATGAGCTGACCCACGTTTGGCAGGCCCAGCAGGGCGTCAACCTTCTCTCGGGCAAAATCCGGGCCGGGGACCGCCCCTCTTCCTATGAGTACCCGGTTGGCATGGACTGCGATTGGGGCGGGCTGAACATCGAACAGCAGGCCATGGTGGTCGAGCATCGCTTCCGGCTGACCCGGGGCCAGCGCACGCCGGCGGACCGCGCGTTCTATGACCGGGCCTGCCCCATAGGTCGCTGACAGGGAACGATCCGTCGGCGTTCAGATTACAGTGCCCGGTCCCTTGCGCTGGCGGGACCCGCCCCTACATTGAGAACTGACACTGTTGCGGAACGGCGTCGATCACTCACGGAGGGCTTCATGCCGCGTATTCTCGTTCTCTATCACTCCACCTACGGCCACATCGAAGCGATGGCTGAAGCCGTCGCCGAGGGCGCGCGCTCGGTCGAAGGCGCCGTGGTCGATATCCGGCGCGTCCCGGAGCTGGTGCCGGAGGAGTTGGCCCGCGCCAGCGGGTACAAGCTTGATCAGGCCGCGCCGATCGCCAAACCGGAAGAGCTGGCCGACTATGACGCCGTCATCGTTGGCGCCGGCACCCGCTACGGCACGGCTGCGTCACAGATGCGCAACTTCCTCGATCAGACCGGCGGCATCTGGATGAAGGGCGCGCTGGTCGGCAAGGTGGGCTCCGCCTTCACGTCGACCGCCACCCAGCATGGCGGTCAGGAAACCACGCTGATCGGCCTGATCCAGACGCTGCTGCACCACGGCATGCTGATCGCGGGACTTCCCTACGCCTGGGCCGGGCAGCAACGCATGGACGAGATCACCGGCGGCTCGCCGTACGGCGCGACGACGATCACGGGTGGCGACGGCTCGCGGATGCCCAGCGCCAACGAGCTTGAAGGCGCACGCTGGCAGGGGCGCTATGTCGCCGAGACGGCGAAGAAGCTGGTCGGGTGATGCGCCAGCCGGCGATCTTTTTCGGACATGGTTCGCCGATGAACGCGCTCGGCGGGCCTCACGCCGAAAGCTGGCGCGCCGTCGGCGCCGCCATCGGCAAGCCGAAGGGCGTGGTCATGGTCTCGGCCCA
>DASRWP010000169.1:0-3087 GCA_035654535.1 Brevundimonas sp. | reverse complement strand
CAAAGGCGTCATAGAACCCCGGGGCCAAGCGGCGGGCGTGGTCGGGGTTCGTCAAGTACCAGCGCCCAAATTCCGCGAAGCCCTCGTGACGGCGAGCTTTGGCAGGCTCGTAATCGAGCGCCTTCAACTCCTTCGCATTGGCCTTCATGGCGGCCAGCAGGGCGGGGCCAGC
Source organism: Brevundimonas sp. (assembly GCA_035654535.1). Classification (GTDB taxonomy): domain Bacteria; phylum Pseudomonadota; class Alphaproteobacteria; order Caulobacterales; family Caulobacteraceae; genus Brevundimonas. The sequence goes on along the minus strand of DASRWP010000169.1, from coordinate 2,915 downwards.
GCGGAGATATTCGAGGGCGTGGGTCGCCTCGTGCGCCAGCACATCTAGATCGTCTACAGCCTGCGTTCGAATGACGCCGGAGCCCCGGTCATAGGTTCCGAGGGCGCCCTTCATGCCGACGCGGCCTTGGCGCGCGGTCAGGCCCAGCGTCGAGCGCAGATCAGCCGCCAGATCGGAAACCGTCTTGCCCCTGAACTCCACACCCTTGCCGACCGGGACAGCCCCAGGGCGAGGAGCGCCGCGAAGGCCGCCCGGTTGAGCCTGTCCGCTGGAGGGGAGCGCCTGACCAGACTGCTGCCCGATGCGACCGGCATAGTTGCTCATGTCAATGGCGAGGCGTTCGGGAACAGCGTCGGGACTGGCCGAGCGAATGAAGGGGCGCGTGGGATCGAAACCGGCCCTTGCAGCGAGAACCGCCGGGGCCGGACCATCCACTGCGGTAAAGGGCTTCGACGGATTGAAGGTAGAGACTGACGCTTCACCATCGGCCAAGGCGGCGGGGCTGACGGTTTCGGGCTCGGCGGGAAGGGGGTTGCGGCGGGCGGCGGCGATCAGGGCGCGCGTGGCGTTGCGGGCCTGTCGCTGCGTCGGCAGTCGTTCGGCCAACATGGCGCGAAGCGCGTCCGCAGCCTCCGGCTCCGTCGCGGCTCTCCGAGCTTGGGCGATGTCCTCTGCAGTGTAGCGGTCCCCGTAACGGCTAAGCAGCGGGTCCGGAGACAGAGGCCCAGCCTCGGGACCACGAGAGCGGATCAGGGGTTCGCTGGCGATGCTGGAACCAGCGTCAGGCGTCGAGCGTGACGCAGCCAGCGGCGGCGCGGCCTCGTCGTCCAGGACCGAGGCGGGGTTCACGAATTGCCCGCCGCGCGTGATCTCAAAGTGGAGGTGCGGGCCGGTGACATTGCCCGACGACCCCGAGCGGGCGACCGTCTGCCCGGCAGAGACGCGATCACCCACCCGGACACCGAAGCCCGACAGGTGCGAATAGGCGCTCTCGGTCCCGTTAGCATGGCGGATGACGACGCGGTTGCCGTAGTTGCCGCGAGTCCCTGCGAAAATAACCTCGCCACCAGCCGCAGCCGCGACCGGCGTTCCTTCGGGCACGGCGAAATCCATCCCCCGGTGATTAGCGCTCGCGCGCGCGTTTGGGCGGCGGCGAGGGCCGAAGCCGGACGACACCGGACCATTGACCGGGGCGACGAAAGCCACAGCCTCAGGAGCGCCCGGCGACGAGGCCTCAGCGGCCCTTGCGCGGCGCGGCTGGCCGAAGTCGCCGAGTGGGGAGGGAGCAGCCCCACGGGGCGTTACGGCCTCCCCCAGGTCCATTGCCGGACCGTCGAAGCGGGGAACAGGGTTGGCGAGGCCGGAGCGAACGGACGCGGAGACGTTCCCCGCAGCCCATCGGCCATAGTCGAACGCAGCGGAGGTCGCCCGGCGTCCGGCGTTGACGGCAGGCGCGGCGCGGCGGGCTCCAGCCGAGCCTAGCTCGAAACCCCCTTGGATTAGACCGCCCACGCCGCCCGCAACGAGCGTTTGCGTGGGGCTGTAGTTGTCTTGAACCCCGGCCCCGATGTCGTTGCCCTGCAACAGGGCGTCAGTCCCAGCGCCCGCCGCAGCGTTCCCGGCTAAGCGGGTGAGGACTTGCTTGCCGGGAGCGATCCAGCTTTCCGGCGACAGCGCGGAGCCCGCGACCTGACCGGCGAAGAACCCCGCAGCATCCAGCGGCCCCTTAATCGGGTCGGCTGCGGCTCGGGCGTCGTATTGCTCACGCCGGGCGCGCTCTTGGGCGATCATGGGAGCGGAACGGCGGGTCTCGTCAGTGACCGAGCGCAGATAGCCGCGATCACGGCCCAACGTGGCGTCCAGAACACGGTCAGTGTTTCCGCCTTCAAGGATCTGTGGTGTCAGGAAGAAATCCGCGACCGGGTTAACGCCGTCGTTCTGGGGGTCGAGCCGACGTTGCAGGCTCCCCGCCCCCGACCGCTCCCATGCGTCCTTAATGTTCTCGCCCGCCCGCTCAAGAGGCGGGCGGTTCAGGGTCGGGGCGAGCGTGAACGGGCGCGCGGGGTCGAACGTGCCCCCCTGCGCTGGCTGGTAAGGTCGGCGCGGGTCAAACTGCTGCACTATTGCGGCACCATCTGACCACCACGGCGCTGATAGCGAACGCCGTCCTGCACCACGATTTGGCCCTCGGCGATCCCGGGGAACGGATCAGCGCCTTGCGGCGATTGCCGGGAGGCCGGGGTGCGAGCGGGCGCAGCCGCAGGAGCGGCCCCGGCGGGCGGCGGAGTCGGAGCGCCGAAGCCGAAGCCCGCTCCGGTCTGCCCGCCCTCGATATAGCGGTCGTAGATTTCGCGCTGGCCGGGTGAGAGCGTCTCGGGGCCGGACTGCGCCACGGTCGCGAGGATCGGCCCCAGCACGTCGCCCGCGCTGTTGATCGTGCCGCGCACCTCAAGGGCCTTCTCGCGGTATTGATCGTCGGCTTGGTCGCGCTGCTGGCGGTAGCCGAAATCGCGTTGATCCGTCTGCTGGCGATACTCGACCTGCTGGCGGTCCAGTTGCTCCGCGCGGGTCACGGGGATTTCGCGGTTGTCCAGAACCTCCGTGCCTCGGCGGTCGGTGCGGACGGTCTGCACGTTGTCGCCGAAGCGTTGCAGGGTCACGTCGCCCGCCATCTTGGAGGCGTCGAGCCAGCCATCCGCCGTGGCCCGGATTTGGGCGTCGTTCGTCCAGTCCACCTGATCCAGCGGCACACCGATATCGGCGGCCAGGTCTTGGTGCTGCGCCGCATAGGTCGCGCGCTGGTCAGCCGGCAGTTGTAGGATCGCATAGGCCACAGCCGCCGCCCGCTCCCCCCGCGTCTTGGCGGCGTCAAGCGCCCCGCGGTCCAGCGTGAGGAGGTGCTGCGCCAGCTCCGT
>DASRWP010000168.1:0-2565 GCA_035654535.1 Brevundimonas sp. | reverse complement strand
GGCGGCCCGCGCCGCCTGGGTCCGGCTCCAGTCGGGTCAGGCCGCCTGGGCGCTCGACGGGCTGTCGCCGGTCTATGAGACTGTCGAAGTCGGTGGCCGAACCCTGACGCGGCTCAAGGTCCGGGCGCCCGCCGCCGGGGCCGCCGCCGTGTGCGCGGCCGCCGGGATCGACGATCCGTGGTGCCGGCGCACCGGTTGACGGCCATCCACAAGCCGGCCCGCGCCGCGCGTTGACGCAGACCTCGCCGACCGCGATTCTGCCCTTCCGGTCACCGCCCGAGTCGGCGGCATTCAACAGGTGCGATCCTCCATGGCTGACCCAGTGGTCATCGTCGTTGGCAACGAAAAGGGCGGGGCGGGAAAATCCACCCTCGCCATCCACATCGCCACCGCCCTGCTGCACGCAGGCAAGCGCGTGGGCATCATCGATCTGGACCTGCGCCAGCGCTCGATGTCCAAATTCTTCGCCAACAGGGCGGGCTGGATGCACGGCAACGGTCAGGTGCTGCCGATGCCGGTCGAGCCCGATATGGGCGACGGCAAGGCTCTGGCCCGCGCCGCGGAGGACGAGCAACTGGCCCGGTTCGAGGCCGCCTTCGCCGAAGCGAGCGAGCAGGCGGACGTCATCCTGATCGACACCCCGGGCGGCGACACGCTTCTTTCCCGCACAGCGCACGGACTTGCGGACCAGATCGTCACGCCAATGAACGACAGCTTCGTTGACTTCGACCTGTTGGGAACCGTCGACCCGGTGACCCTCGATCTGTTGAAGCCGTCGATCTATTCCGAGAGCGTCTGGGAAGCGCGGAAACACCGGGCGATCACGCGCGGACGCGGAGCCTCGATCGACTGGATCGTGGTCACCAACCGTCTGGCGGTCGCCGAGGCCCGCAATCGCCGCCGTCTTGAAGAGCGCATGCAGAAGCTGGCGGGCCGCGTCGGCTTCCGCATGGGTCCGGGCTTGCGCGACCGGGTGATCTATCGCGAGCTGTTCCCGTTTGGCCTCACCGTTGCGGACCTGTCGAGCGAGGTGCGCCCCGTGTCGGTTTCCCTGGCTCACGTCGCGGCGCGGCAGGAGCTCCGCAACCTGATGCAGGCGCTGGGGCTCGAGACCGGCGCGCTGGACGCTCCGCTCGACGCCGCGGCCTAGGCCTTGAGCCTGATCTGGCTGGCTCTGGGCGCCATCGCCCTCTGGGCGCTGATCCGGCTGGGCCGGCAGGGGGAGGGGCCTGGCCGCGGCCACTGGCGGGTCGCCGCGACGCTGGTGAGCGCGGTCCTGCTCGGAGGCGGCGTTCTGCTGGCGGCGCGGGGCGCCTGGTTGCCGGCTGGCGGGCTGATCGGCGCCGGGCTGTGGCTAACGCTGGCTTCGCGCAAGCGAGATGTTCCGAGACGGCAAGGCGAGGCGCTGTCGGAGGTCGAGGCGCGGTCGATTCTCGGGGTCTCATCCGATGCGACGCCTGAGGCGGTGAACGCGGCTTGGCGGAGGCTAATGGGCCGCGCGCACCCCGATCAGGGCGGGACGGAAGGGCTGGCTGCGCGCCTCAACGCGGCGCGGGACCGGCTTCTGAAACGGTAGAAGCGATCCTTTTCCCATTGGGAGAAGGTGGCGCGTGAGCGCCGGATGAGGGTCGGCTAGTGGAGCGGCGCAGCCGCCCCGCGACAATAGCCCCTCACCCATTCGCGCAAGGACGACGGCTGGGCCGTCGTGCGCTCAAGCCCTCTCCCAACGGGAGAGGGGATCAGGCTTTGGCGGGCGCCTTCTTTGCCGCCGTCTTCTTTGCGGCTGGCTTCTTCGCGGCAGCCTTCTTCACCGCAGTCGCCTTCTTCGCAGGAGCTTTCTTGCCCTTGGACGGCGCAGCGGCCGCGCGCGCGGCCAGAAGCGGCAGGGCCGCTTCGAGCGTCAGGTCCTCCGGCGCCGTGCCCTTCGGCAGAGTGGCGTTGATCTTGCCGGACTTCACATAGGGGCCGAAACGGCCCGACATGACGTGGATCGGCTCGCCCGTTTCAGGGTGGGCGCCGAGATCCTTCAGCGGAGCGGTCGCAGCTCCCCGGCCGGCGAAACGGCCCGCGCGCTTCTCGGCCAGCAACACCACCGCGCGGTTCAGGCCGATTTCAAAGACCTCATCGATATCAGCAACATTCGCGTAAGTCCCCGCGTGTTGCACAAACGGGCCATACCGGCCGAGGCCCGCCGTAATCGGTTTTCCGTCCTCAGGGTGCAAGCCCACCTCGCGCGGCAGGGCCAGCAGTCGCAGCGCCTGCTCGAGCGTCAGGGACGCAGGCGACCATCCCTTCGGCAGCGATGATCGTTTCGGCTTCTCCTCGCCCGGCGGCGTAGTCTCCACGTATGGGCCGAAGCGGCCGATCTTCAGGGCGACGGGCTGACCCGTCTCCGGATCGACACCCAACTCGCGGTCCGATCCGGCGTCCTCAGACCCGTTGGCTGCGCCGAAGCCGCGCGTGTAGCGGCATTCGGGATAGTTCGAGCAGCCGATGAACGACGACCGCATCTTGAAGCTGGCCTTCAGGTGCAGGCGACCGGTTCCGCAGACGGGACACAGCCGC
>DASRWP010000167.1:0-6509 GCA_035654535.1 Brevundimonas sp. | reverse complement strand
AGATCGATGCAGCGGAACAACGAAATCGGGGTCGAAACGGCCCCTGCAACAAGACAACGGAGAAAGACCATGAGCACCATGAACGCTTCCTACTTCATCGAAAAGGTCGGCCACGGGATCCTGAACGCCTTCCTGCTCGCCGCCCTGCCGACCGCCCTCGTCGCCTCTCTCATCCAGTCCCTGTGATTTTTCACCGGCCTCATGCAGCCCCGCAGGGCGGCAGGCCAGACAGAATGTCTCACCGGAGCTTTGACGATCGGCATGACAATCGCGATGAATAAGACCGCGCACGGGTTCGCCGGACCCCGCGCGGCATCTTCGCCCAACCCCCCGGTCTGAACGAGGCCCGACATGCGCTTCCCGGAGACGTTGCCGTTCGGGATCCGCCGCCCAACCGTCCGACCGCCGGTTCTGCCCGGCATAAGCACCGGGTCGATGACCAGCTTTCTCAGCATGGCGCTGTGGGCCGGTTTCTGGGTTCTGGCCCTGCTGACCCTGCTTTCAATCCTCGCCTTCATCTTCATCGTCTTCGCGCCGCTGGGCCCCCTCGGGTTGACCGCGACCTCAGACGACGGCGGCACCAGCGTGCCGATCCCCCGCGCCTATTTCCTGTTCGGCGTCGGCGCCTTCGCCGCCTATTTCGCCGGCTTCGCCCTGATCCTGCGCCACCTGCGCGCCATGGTGCGGTCGCTGCGCCGGGGCGACCCGTTCGAGCCAGCCAACGTCATTCGCCTGAAGCAGGTCGGCCTGACCCTCGCCCTCGTGACCGGCGGTTCGTGGATCGGACAGACGCTGGTGTCCCAGTTCGTCCGCGGCGCCATGAAGGCCCCGAGCCTGTTCGATCTGGTCACCCCCACCTTCTCCATCCTCGTCGTCATCGTCCTGTCCCAGGTGTTCCGCGAGGGCTCGCGCCTCCGCCGCGAAGCGGAGCTGACGATTTGACGCCGCGCGCCGCCCGCCCCCATCTCGACCCGCACCGCGCCCACGGCTAGAGAGGCGACCATGGCCATCCGCGTCCAGCTCGACCGCATCCTGCTCGAAAGGCGCATGTCGCTGACGGAGCTGGCCGATCGTGTGGGCGTGACCCTGGCCAATCTGTCGATCCTGAAGACCGGCAAGGCCCGGGCGATCCGCTTCACCACCCTCGACGCCCTGTGCCGAGAGCTGAACTGCCAGCCGGGCGACCTGCTGGTGCAGACTCCGGGGCCGCAGGACCCGGGCTCGGACGAAGATCCCGACGGAAACGCGCCCGGCACGACATGAGCCGGCGCGACGACCTCAGCCCCGAGGATCGCCGCATCTGGGCTCGCGTGGCCGGGTCCGTCACTCCGCGCAAGCCAAAGAAGGCCGCTCTGGTCATTCCCGGCGCCGCCGTGACCGACCCGCCCGCCGCGCCGCATGCGAAGGGCGCGATAAAGCCCCGCGCGGCGCCGGGCTGGAGCCCGCCGGGGCCTGTCCCGACCCGCGTCCGCGGTCTGCCGGACGCGTTGGAGCCGCGCCGCCAGCGCCGCCTGTCACGCGAGCGCGATCCCATCGAGGCGCGCATCGACCTGCACGGCTACGGCCGCTTTCAGGCGCAGGACGCGCTGACGGCTTTTCTGATCGGAGCACAGGCGCGCGGCTACCGGTCTGTGCTGGTCATCACCGGTCAGGGCCGGCGCGGCGGCGGCGTCATCCGCGCGTCGGTCCACGAGTGGCTGCAAGCCCCCGCCCTGCGCGGCGTAGTCTCGGGCTTCGCCTCGGCCGCCCGCCATCACGGCGGCGAAGGCGCGCTGTATGTGACGATCCGACGGGGCTAGAGCGCCAGACCCGCGTCCTTCGCCAGGGTTTCCAGAGACACCATCGGCCTCGGCCCCCAGTGGGCGATGACTTCGGCGGCGGCCAGAGAGCCGAGACGGCCGGCGTCGTGGAGCGGCAGGCCCCGGGCCAGACCCAGCAGGAAGCCCGCGGCGTACTGATCGCCGGCGCCGGTCGTGTCGACCACCTTGTCGACCGGGAAGGCCGCGACCTCAACCCGCTCGTCGCCGACGATAATCACCGAGCCCGCTGCGCCGCGCGTCACGGCCGCCACCTCGACCATGGCGGCGAGGCGGTCTGCGCCCGCGTTGAAATCCTCCGTCTCGAACAGGGCGGCCAGCTCGCCTTCGTTGGCCAGAACGATGTCCGCCGAGGCTTCGATGAAGGCCAGCAGCTCGGCGCGCCAGCGCCCCACGACGAACGTGTCCGACAGGGTGATCGCCACCTTGCGACCCGCCGCGTGGGCGGCGGCGGCGGCGGCCTCGAAGGCGGCGCGGGCCGGAGCCGGGTCGAACAGATAGCCTTCCAGATAGACGATGGCCGACTGGCCGATCAGGGCGGCGTCGATGTCCTCCGGGCCCAGCTGGTTGGCGGCGCCGAGGAAGGTGCACATGGTGCGCTGGCCGTCCGGCGTAACGTTGATCATGCAGACGCCGGTCGCGAAACCGTTTGTCGCTCCGTCGACCAAGGGGACGGTGTCGAACCTCACGCCCGCCGCGCGAATGTCGTGGGCGAAGACGCCGCCCAGCTGATCGTCAGCGACCTTGCCAATGTAAGCCGCCCGGCCGCCGAACGAGCCGACGCCCGCGACCGTGTTCCCGGCCGATCCGCCCGAGGCCTCGACCCCCGCCGCCATGGCGTCGTACAGGGCGGCGCTGCGGGCTGCGTCAACGAGCTGCATGGAACCCGCCGTCAGCCCCTGGGCGTCGAGGAAGGCGGGCTCGCACGGGGCGAGGACATCGACGATGGCGTTGCCGACGGCGCAGACGTCGTAGTTCGGGTTCTGGGTCATGGGCGGGCCTTAGCCGAGGGCCGTCGCGGCGTCATCCGAAAACCCATAAGGCAAGCCTTATATGTCGGTCCGGGTTGCACTATGTGCGGCCCATGACCCAAATCGCCGTCCTCACCCCGTCGCCGTCCGACCCGTCCTATGCGAGCCAGTGGCCGGGCGTGCTGGAGAGGCTGCAGCAGGCGCTGGCGCTGGCCGGCGTCACGGCCGCGCCGACGCCTTGGCCCGATCATGTCGACGACGCTTCGGCCCTGACTGGCTACCCGCTGGTCCTGCCGCTGCTGGCCTGGGGCTACCACCGCGACCATGCGCTGTGGATGAAGGGGTGCGCGACCTGGGCCGAGGCGCGCGTGCCGCTTCTGAACCCGCCGTCGGTGCTGGGCTGGAACTCCGACAAGAACTACCTCGGCCGCCTGGCGGAGCAGGGCGTCGCCATTCCGCCGACGATCTGGATCGACGGACCGTCGCAGGCCGATGTCGACGCCGCCTTCGACCACCTGGGCGCCGAGGAGATCGTGGTCAAGCCGCGCGTTTCCGGCGGAGCCTGGAAGACGCTGCGGCTGCGTCGGGGCGAGGCCATGACCGACGCGCCCGAAGGCCCGGCGATGATCCAGCCCTACCTGCCGACCATCGAAAGCGAAGGCGAAACGTCGCTGCTGTTCTTCGGCGGCGAGCTCAGCCACGTCGTCAACAAGCAGCCTGTGCCCGGCGAGTTCCGGGTGCAAGTCCAGTACGGCGGCGGCTACACGGCTCTGGCGGAACCGCCCGCCGGCGCCCTGGCTCTGGCCCGCAGCACGCTGGCCGCCATCCGCGAGGATCTGCTCTACGCCCGCATCGACATGGCTCGCGGGTCCGACGGCGGCTGGTTGCTGATGGAGGCCGAGCTGATCGAACCCGACTTCTACCTCGGCTGCGCCGCTGATCAGGGCCGCGCCTTCGCCGAGGCGGTTCGCGCGCGGCTGGGCTGAGGCTCGTCCCGCAGCGCCATCATCCCCGCCCGCGACGGGCACAGGTCCGAGATCACGCAACCGGGACAGTTCGGCTTCCGCGCCGTGCAGGTGTAGCGGCCGTGCAGAATCAGCCAGTGGTGCGCCTTGGGCAGCCAGACCTCGGGCACGACCCGGTGCAGTTGCGCCTCGACCTTGTCCGGCGTCGCGGCGTTGGCGAGGCCCAGCCGGTGCGAGACGCGAAACACATGGGTGTCGACAGCGATGGCCGGTTCGATGCCGAGCTCGTTCAGCACCACGCTGGCCGTCTTGCGCCCAACGCCCGGCAGGGCCTGCAGCGCCTCACGGTTCAGCGGCACCTCGCCGCCGTGCCGCTCCAGCACGATCCGGCTCAGGGCGATGACATTCCGCGCCTTGCCGCGATACAGGCCGATCGAGGCGATGTAGGGAACCAGCCCCACTTCCCCCAGCGCCAGCATCTTCGCCGGCGTGTCGGCCACGGCGAACAGCCGCTCCGTCGCCTTGTTGACCGACACGTCCGTGGCCTGCGCCGACAGGGCTACAGCGACGACGAGCGTATAGGAGCTGCTGAAGTTCAGCTCGGTCTTCGGCTCCGGCATCACCGCCGCCAGCCGGGCGAAGATCGCCTCCACCCGATCCTCGTCAGGCGGCCACGCCAGCGACGGGATCGGCGCCCCGGTCATGACGGGAGGTCGTTTCCCGGGGTTCGGCGAGGGGTGTTGTCTGGCTTTGTCGGATCGGGGCATCGGGCTCCTGCCGGTGCGCGGCGGCGGCAAGGGTCCAGTTTCGCCCATCCCCGTCAAGACGCATGGTCGCGCAGGCTCTGTCGCGCCAGCTCTCGGGGTTTCAGGGGAGCATTACACCCTGCCCTCTCTGGGGGTGCGTCAGAAAGGCGTCACAAATCTGCGGCGATTGCGCAATGCCGACGGTCGGGTAAGGTCGATCCGACTTCAGTAAGGGACTGTTTCCATGCGTCTTCACTCCGTCTCGCTCGCGGCCCTTCTCGCCGTACTCGCTCCGACCGCGCCTGCGTTTGCGCAAACTTCAGCTGCGCCGGCGGCGGCGATGGCGTTGCAGGCGCCCGAATTGCGCGGCGCGCCGGTGTCGGATCTGGTGTCGCAGGTGAACATCCCGTGGCGCCGGTTCACGCTCGACAACGGGCTGACGGTCATCGTGCATGAGGACCGCAAGGCGCCCGTGGTGGCGCTGTCGGTCTGGTACAATGTCGGTTCGAAGGATGAGCCGAAGGGGTCGACTGGTTTCGCCCACCTGTTCGAACATCTGATGTTCGGTGGTTCAGAGAACGCCCCGGGCAGCTACCTCGGTCGGATGCGCAACCTCGGGCCGAGCAATCTGAACGGCACGACCTGGTTCGATCGCACCAACTATTTCCAGACCGTGCCGACCCCGGCCCTGGAGCAGGCTCTGTATCTGGAGAGCGACCGGATGGGGTATCTGCTTGGCGCGGTCGGTCAGGAGGTGCTCGATCTCCAGCGCGGGGTGGTCCAGAACGAGAAGCGTCAAGGCGACAACGAGCCCTACGGCCTGTTTGAATATGCGCAGCTCGAAGCCCTCTTTCCCGAGGGCCATCCCTATCGCCACTCGACCATCGGTTCGATGGCGGACCTCGACGCCGCCAGTCTGGAGACGGTGCGCAACTGGTTCCGCGAGAACTACGGCCCCAACAATGCGGTGGTCGTCCTGTCGGGCGACATCGACGAGGCGACCGCCCGTCCCCTGATGGAGCGCTATTTCGGGGCCATCCCACGCGGCCCGGTCAACACGCCCGCGGAGGCCGACGTCCCGACCCTGAGCGCGCCCATAGTCGAGACCATGCAAGACCGCGTGGCCGCCACTCGTCTCACGCGCAGCTGGGCCGTGCCGGGCTTGCTGAGCGACGACGCCGTGCCGCTGTCCGTCGCGGCCTCGGTGCTGGGCGGTCTCGCGTCATCGCGGCTGGATAACCAGCTGGTGCGCGGCGAGCAGACAGCCGTGTCGGTGTCCTCTTCGCTCTCAGACTTCCACCGGGTCGGCATTTTCGACATCTCGGTCGACGTCAAACCCGGCGAGGACCCTGCCGGGGTTGGCCGTCGCCTTGACGCCATCGTCGCCGATTTCATCGCCCAGGGCCCCACGGAGGAAGAGGTCGCCCGTGTCGCCACACGATACGTCTCAGGCCGTATCCAGAGCCTTGAGCAAGTCAACGGCAAGGCCAATGTGCTCGCCGAGGGCCAGCTTTATGCCGGCGATCCTGATCACTACAAGGCGGAGCTCGCCGCCTACGCTTCGGTGACCCCGGCCCAGGTCACCTCCGCCATGCAACGCTGGCTGACGCGTCCCGTGTTCGATCTGACAATCGCTCCGGGCGAGCGTGAAGCCTATGTGGAAGCCGCGGCCGCCCCGTCTGGCGCCACCCCGGTTCCGGCCGCCGAAATCCAGCAGGTCGCACGTCCGCCAATGCCGCAGATCGGCACGGTGTCTGACCTGGACTTTCCCACGGTGGAGCGCGCGACGCTTTCGAACGGCGTCCGGGTCATCTACGCGCAGGTTGATACCGTGCCCGTCAGTCGGGTCGCAGTGGAGTTCGATGCGGGTTACGCGGCTGATCGACCGGACCGACTGGGCGCGCACAGTCTGATGCTTGATCTGATGGACGACGGCACGACGACGCGCGACGCCAACCAGCTTGCCGAAGAGCAGGAGCGCCTCGGCGCGTCGATCAACGTCGGCGCCTC
>DASRWP010000166.1:0-3057 GCA_035654535.1 Brevundimonas sp. | reverse complement strand
CACCAGACCGCGCCCGGACTCACCGGCGTTCTGTAGCGCGCGGGCGCCGGTGTTGTCGGCCTCGCCCTCCTGATGGGTCATGTAACGAAGGGCGCTGAGGGTGCCGAAATACTGGCTGTTGCCCAGCAAGACGGCGCCGGCGTCCGGCGCGCCCGCTGCGATCGCCAGGGCGCCCAGCGCCATCGTCATCAGCATGGGCTGCATGCCCGCGCCTTGAGCACCGTCCCGCAAGGTGTGGCGGTTCTTGATGTGTCCGGCCTCGTGCGCGATGACGCCGAGCAGTTCGTTCGGGTTGCGGGTCCTCAGAATCAGGCCGGTGTTGACCCCGAGAATCCGCCCGCGCGTGGCGAAGGCGTTCAGGTCGTTCTCGTTGATCAGCAGGATCTCGACCTCCGAGGGCTCCAGACCCATGGCGGTGAAGACGGGATCGGACCACTCGTGAATGATCCCCTCGATCTCGGTGTCGCGGATGGCGCTCTGGGCCGAGGCAGGCGCGGCGGCCGCCAGGCACAGGCCAAGCGCGGCGGCGGCGGCGGACAGGCGGACGGCGATGCGGGACGGCCAGTTCAAGAACGAACTCCTCTTACCCAGTCTGCGCCCCGCCCATCCGATGCTCACTACCTAATCACGGCCTTTCAGCGGCGCCACCATCCACGCTTCGGCTTCTCGGGCGGCGCCACGATCTGGTTCGGGTCCTCCGCAACAAGAGCGGCGACGTCGATCGGCTGCGACGCGGGAGCGGGAGCGGACGCGACGACGGCTTCCGCCTCAGGCGCGGCTTCGGGCGCATGCGTTGCTTCAGGTTGAGGCGCGGCCGCCTCAACCGGCATATCCAGGACGGCGGGTTCGCTCTGCGGCGGCTCCGTCAACGCTTCCGTGTCCGGCCCGCCAACGGCCTCGGCCGAGACCTTGCGCCGCACCCGACGGCGCTTCGGCTCTTCCGCTACGGAATCCGGAGCAATCCCGACCTCGTCGTTCGCTGCGGCCATCGGCGTTCCGGGAGAATCCTCGGGCGGCATGCCTTCGTTGGTGGCGCGCGCCTCGACCCGCGTTTCCGGGGCAAGGGCCTGATCGCCGCCCCGATCCCGGCCGCGACCGCGTCCACGCCGACGGCGCGAGCGGGGACCGCGTTCGCCGCCGGCTTCTCCCTCCGGACGTTCGCCAACGATTTCCTCGATATCCGGCGCGGTTGCGCCATCCGCCTCAGCACGCGGCTCGACGCGCTCGGGGTTGATCGGATCGAACCAGACGTAGGGGTCTTCGAGCGACGGCGTACGACCGCGCACCCAGTTAAAGCCGTCGCGCTCGCCGCCTTCCTCACGCACCCGGCGTCCGCCGCGGCGGCCTCGCCGGCGACGACGGCCGCTCTCGCTGTCGTCGTCATCCTCGCCCGCTGCCGCTGCTGGCGCTCCACCGGTCGCTTCGTCGGCCGGTGCTTCGGCGCCGTCACGGCGCCCTCCGCGACGACGGCGTCCGCGCCCGCGACCCGCGTCGCCTTCGATTCGATCAGACCGCTCCGCCGACTCGCCGTCTTCCGCCGCTTCGTCGTCGGACTCGTCGTCGGCGATGATCTCATCGTCGTCGCCGTCGTCTTCATCCTCGTAGGCGCTGTCGTCAAAACCGTCGTCGAGGTCGAGAAGGGCGTCCGGCCGCTCTTCCGGCACGAAGTCCTCGTTGGTTTCGGTCCGCTCCAGCGCGTGTTCGCCCTGGCCTAGGGTGTCGTCGATCAGGATGACGACGTTCAGGCCGCGTCGGACCAGCAGGCCCTGCAGGTACTCGCGCTTGTGGTTCAGAATGTAGAGCCCGACCGCCGTGCACAGGCGCAGGTTCACGGAACCGGCGCCGTTCTTGCCGGCCTCGATATCGACGGCGCGCAGCGTCATCAGGGCCGCGCTTTCGGCCGAGCGCACGCGCCCGGCGCCCTGGCAGTGCGGGCAGGCCTCGGTCGCGCCTTCGATGACGCCAAGGCGGCGGCGCTGGCGGCTGATCTCCATCAGGCCGAAGCCGGAGATGCGGCCCATCTGGATGCGGGCGCGGTCCTTGGCGAGGGCGTCCTTGAGCACCTTCTCGACGGTGCGGTTGTTCTTCGACTCATCCATGTCGATGAAGTCGATGACGATCAGGCCGGCGAGGTCGCGGAGACGCAGCTGGCGCGCCGCTTCGACAGCGGCTTCCATATTGGTCTTGGTGGCGGTGGCCTCGACGTTGCGCTCCTTGGTCGAGCGGCCCGAGTTGACGTCGATGGCGACCAGCGCCTCGGTCTGGTTGATGACCAGATAGCCGCCCGAGGGCAGCGGCACGACGGGCTGGTGGATCTGGGTCAGCATCTCTTCGATGCCGTTGGTCGCAAACAGCGGTCGCGCGCCCTGGTACAGGTGCACCTTCTTCGACTGCGAAGGCATCAGCACCCGCATGAAGTCGCGGGCCTCCTTGAAGCCCTCTACGCCCTCGACCTGGATGCCGTCGAAATCCTTGTCGAACATGTCGCGGACGGCGCGGCGGACGAGGTTTTCTTCCTCATAGATGACGGAGGGGGCGTTCGATTTCAGCGTCGTCTCGCGGATCGTTTCCCACAAGCGCAGCAGATATTCGTAGTCGCGCTTGATCTCGGCCTTGGTCCGTTTGGCGCCCGCGGTGCGGATGATCAGCCCCATGCCCTGGGGCACGTGCAGGGCGGCCGCTGCGGCCTTGAGGCGTTTTCGATCGGTGGCTTGGGTGATCTTGCGCGAGATGCCGCCGCCCTTGCCGGTGTTGGGCATCAGCACGCAGTAGCGGCCGGCCAGCGACAGCCAGGTGGTCAGGGCCGCGCCCTTGCCGCCACGCTCGTCCTTGACGACCTGGACCAGCATGACCTGACGGCGCTTGATGACGTCCTGGATCTTGTAGCGGCGCATCAGGCGGCGCTTGAGCCGCTCTTCCTCGGCCATGCCGCCTTCGGACTCGTCGTCGGTCTCGCGGGCGTGCTCGTCGTGATCATCGTCTTCCGAGTGCGCTTCGGCCATGATGGCTTCGCGGTCGGCGACCGGGATCTGGTAATAGTCCGGGTGAATTTCGTTG
>DASRWP010000165.1:0-2041 GCA_035654535.1 Brevundimonas sp. | reverse complement strand
GATCCGCAACGCCATCGATGCCATGGAGACGGCGCCCAAACGGCGCCTGACCATCTCAACGGCGGCTGAGGGCGGCGACCTGGTGCGGATCAGCGTCGCCGACACCGGGCCGGGGATCGATCCAGACGTGGCGAACCAGCTGTTCCAGCCCTTCGTCACAACAAAGCGCACCGGCATGGGCGTGGGCCTGTCGATCTCGCGCACCATTGTCGAGGCTCACGGAGGCCGGATCTGGGTCGAGCCCAACCCCGATGGCGGCGCGGTCTTCCACTTCACCCTGCAGCGCGCCGACGGCGCCGAAGAGGACGCGTCCCATGAGCGATGATCTGGTTGTTCACGTCATTGACGACGACGAGGCGGTGCGCGAGTCGATCGCCTTCCTGCTCGACACCGCCGACCTGACAGCGCGGACATGGCCCTCGGCCGTGGCTTTCCTCGAAGCGCCCCAACGGGAAGCCGGGGTGATCGTGACCGATGTCAGGATGCCGGTGATGAACGGCGTCGAGCTGGCGCGGCGAGTGCAGGCAGCCGGCTCGTCCGATCCGGTCATCGTCATCACCGGCCATGCGGACGTGCCCCTTGCGGTCGAGGCGATGAAGGCCGGCGTGGTCGATTTCATCGAAAAACCCCTCGACGACGAGGTCCTGCTCGGCGCCGTCCGATCGGCGCTGGAGCGCCGTCGCCAGCCGGGCCCGGCCTCAGGTCCCGAAGCCGCGGACCGGGCGCGCGCGGCAGAGCGTCTGGCGGGGCTGTCCGCACGCGAGCGCGAGGTGCTCGACGGGCTGGTCGCCGGCCGCGCCAACAAGGTCATCGCCTTCGACCTCGGCATCAGCCCGCGTACGGTGGAGGTCTATCGCGCCAACGTCATGACCAAGACCGGCGCCGCCAGCCTGTCCGAACTGGTGCGGCTGGCCCTCACAGCTGGCCAGACCGGCTAAAGGCGGACCTGCGCCCACGCTCACGAAAAAGGCCCCGGCGATCGCGCCGGGGCCTTTTCGATCTCTGGTCGGCAATGACGCTTATGCGTCGCTGTCAGCCGGAGTTTCGGCCTTGCCGGTTTCCGGAATCACCACGCCCTTGACGGGACGGACGGTCTGCTTCTCGGCGATCCGGGCCGACTTGCCGCGGCGGTCGCGCAGGTAATAGAGCTTGGCGCGCCGCACGACGCCGCGGCGCTTGACCTCGATGGCGTCGATGTTCGGCGACATCAGCGGGAAGACGCGCTCGACGCCCTCGCCGAAGCTGATCTTGCGGACGGTGAAATTCTCGTTGATGCCGCCGCCAGCGCGGGCGATGCAGACGCCCTCGAAGGCCTGGATGCGTTCGCGCTCGCCTTCCTTGATCTTGACCATGACCCGCAGCGTGTCGCCGGGCTGGAAGTCGGGGATGGGGCGCTTCTCGACGAGGCGGGCTTTTTCTTCGGCTGCGATGGTCTGCAGGATGTTCATGTCAGTCTCCTTGAGCTTTTGCGCTCTTTACCTGTGATTTGGCGGGGTCATGCCCCGCGGTCGTCTTGTCCAGATGCGCCGTCCAGAGGTCTGGCCGCCGCGCGCGGGTCGTCTCTCGCCGCTGCTCTTCGCGCCATTGTGCGACCTTCTTGTGGTCGCCCGACAGAAGCACCTCGGGTATCTCCAGCCCCTCGAACGTCCGCGGTCGCGTGTACTGCGGATGCTCCAGAAGACCGTCCTCGAAGCTCTCCGAACTCAGGCTTTCGGCCTGGCCCAGCACTCCGGGGATCAATCGTACGCACGCCTCGATCACCACCATCGCCGCCGCCTCGCCGCCGGCGAGAACCGCGTCTCCGACGGAGACCTCCTCGAACCCGCGCGCGTCCAGCACGCGCTGATCCACCCCCTCGAACCTGCCGCACAGCACCGTAATGCCGTCCGCTTTGGCCCATTCCTTGACGCGCGCCTGGGTCAGGGGCCGACCCCGGGCGCTCATGTACAAAAGCGGCCGCCCCCGCCGCTCCACGCTGTCCAGCGCAGAGGCGATGACGTCCGCCTGCATCACCTGTCCCGGGCCGCCACCCGCAGGGGTG
>DASRWP010000164.1:0-2103 GCA_035654535.1 Brevundimonas sp. | reverse complement strand
GGCCCGCAGCATGAACCCGGCGGGGGCGGCGATCAGGGCGGCAGGCCAGGCATCGAGGCCGAGCGCCCGTCCAGCGACAAAGATGGTGGCGGCCAGCAACGCCGCCGAAACCGTAATCTCGCGACGCAACAGGATCGAAGGCTGCCCGGCCAGCAGATCACGGACGACCCCGCCGAAGCACGCAGTCAGTGCGCCCATGACGACGCAGATCAGCGGCGCCACGCCGACCGTTTCCGCCTTGGCCGCACCCAAAACACCGTAAGCCGCCAGTCCAACTGCATCGAGCCACAGCAGCGCCCGAAAACGCCATGGCCGGGCTCCCAGCATCCAGACCGCCAGTGCCGCGGCCAGGCAGACGGCGATGTAGCGCCAGTCCTGCACCCAGAACACCGGCGCCCCGATCAGCAGGTCACGCAGGGTGCCGCCGCCCACGCCGGTGATGGCTCCGAAGAAGGCGAAGGTGACGAGGTCGTGCCGCTGCTGCGCCGCCGCCAACGCGCCGGTGGCGGCGAACACGGCCACGCCGGCGAAGTCGAGAGCGCCCAGCACGGTCTCCGGATCAGCGAGGGCAGGATCGACGATTGGGGTCACTCGGCGGGATCCTCCAGCACGACGTCGCCGCGCTTGACCGCCCCATACCATCCCCAAAGCAGTTGCGCCGCAACCGACCGGTGAGGCCGCCAGACCTCGGCGCGGGCGACAGCCTCGCGTTCGCGTGGCCTCGAGGCAGCGCCGTCGGCCCACCGGATCGCCTCCTGCAGGGCGATGTCGCCGCCGGGGAAGACGTCCGTGCGACCCTCGCAAAACATCAGGAAGGTCTCGGCCGTCCACCGACCCACACCCTTGATCGCGACCAGCCGGTCGATCGCCTCGTCGTCGGACAACTGTCCCAGATGGCCGAAGTCGATCCGGCCGTCGCGATGAGCGCGTGCGATCTCGTGGCCGTAGCTCGCCTTCTGCAGTGACAGCCCGAACGCCCGCAGGGTCTCCACATCGAGTGACAGCACAATCTCCGGCGTAACAACGCCGTCCAGCCCCTGCACCACACGGGTCCAGATCGCGGCGGCTGCCGCGACCGACACCTGCTGCTCGACGATCATGCGGAACAAGCCTTCAAAGCCGCCTGTCCTGCTGCGCCACCCAAACCCCGGCGTCTGCGCCTCTGCCCGAGCCAGCGCCGGGTCGACGGACGCGAGGGCGCGCCGGGCGGCGAGGATGTAATCTGGTTGCGGGTGGGTGAGCATCAGCTTCAGTCGACAGAGGGGCGAGGCCGATCTAGCCTTGCTTCATGCGCAGTCTGGACGAACTCCTCCACCCGATCACCCCGGAAGACTTCAAGGCCAACTATGAGGGCCGAAAACCGCTCCATATCCCCGCCGGCGCTACGGCCGACAAACGCGCTGTGCTGCCTTGGGCGACTTTCAACGGGCTGCTGGCGCAGTCGGCGATCTGGACTCCCCTGACCCTGCGGGTCATCCGCAACGGCGAAACCATCCACCCCGACCTGTATTGCGTCACCCTGCCGGGCCATGTCACTCCGCGTCCACGGGCTGCGCGTGTACAGGCCCTGATGGCCGAGGGGGCCAGCGTCGTTGCCAACGACGTCCATACCCTGACGCCCGAGCTCCACCACCTGGCGGCCGTTCTGGGCCGGGCCTTCGCCGCCACCATCGGGGCCAATGTGTACTGCTCCTTCGGCGGCGTGCAGGCGTTCGACAGCCACTATGACACTCACGATGTCTTCGCCATCCAGACCGAGGGCGAGAAGACCTGGCGTCTCTACGCCAATCGGGCTGACAACCCGATCTTTTTCCAGCAGGAACCCGCGGCCGCCCGCAAGATGATGGTGGAGCAACGCGGGCCGCTCATGCAGGAGGTTCGGATGCGGCCCGGGGACGTACTCTACCTGCCGCGGGGCTGGTACCATGACGCCTTGGCGACGGAGGGGGCCTCGCTGCATGTGACTTATTCGGTGCTGCCCCTCTATGGCGGAATCCTGTTCCGCCTGTTGGAGCCGGCGGCGCTGCAGGATCCCGCCTTCCGGGCATGGCTGGCGCCGGCGTGGCAGGACGATGGTGCGACCTTGGCCAAGCAGCTGGCGGA
>DASRWP010000163.1:0-6619 GCA_035654535.1 Brevundimonas sp. | reverse complement strand
CTCGCGCCAGGGGCCCGCCACCGGGACGGCGGGCGCGGGTTCGGCCAGCAACAGTCCGGTCTCTTCGAAGGTCTCGCGCACTGCGGCGAGCGCCAGTGCGCGGGCGCGGCGCGGCGGCACTTCGCGCACGAGGCGGGCGGTCTCCACAGGCGCCATCTCCGTTGCGGCCGGGGCCCCGGCGTCAGTCCGCTCGACGCGCCCGCCCGGGAAGACCCACTTGGACGCCATGAAGACGTGGCCCCTGGCGCGGCGGCCCATAAGCACCTCGGGCCCCGCGCCGCCCGGGCGGGTCAGGATCAGGGTGGCGGCGTCCCTGGGGCGCTGTCTTCCCCCGACGCGCGGGGCGTCACGGACGTCCTGATCACCATCGAACGGCTGCATCAGCGCCGCTTGCCCTTGCGGACTCCCTTCAGTCCGCCCGACGCCCGCCCGCCCTTCGGCGGCTTAGGCCCGCCCGGACGATTGGCCCCGCGCTTTGGAAAGCCGTCCCCGCTCCGTCCGCGGACACCCAGCCGGGCCGCCGGCGCATTGGGATCGCGCGGGGCGGGATCGGAGAGCATCTCGAACACCAGACCGCCGGTGACCGGCGTCGCCTCCATCAGCTTCACCTCCACCGTCCGCCCCAGCGTCCAGCGCTGGCCCGAGCGTTCGCCGACGAGTGCGTGCGAGCGGTCGTCATGGTGGAAATACTCGCCGCCCAGCGAGGACACCGGCACCAGTCCGTCCGCGCCCGTCTCGGCCAGCCGCACGAACAGACCGAAGCGGGTCACGCCGGTGATCCGTCCGGGGAAGCTGGCCCCAACCCGCTCCTGCAGGAAGGCCGCCATGTAGCGGTCCATGGCGGCGCGTTCGGCGGCCATGGAGCGGCGCTCCGTCATGGTCACCTGCTCCGCGATGGCGGGTAGTTCCGTCACCTCGCGATCCGTCAGGCCGTCCTTGCCAAGGCCAAGCGCGCGGATCAGCCCGCGGTGGACGATCAGGTCGGAGTAGCGACGGATCGGCGAGGTGAAGTGGGCGTAGCGGTCGAGGTTCAGACCGAAGTGGCCGACGTTCTCGGCCGAGTAGATGGCCTGCATCTGGGTGCGCAGGACGACCTCGTTGACGACTTCGGCGTGTTCGCTCCCGCGCGTCTCGTCCAGCAGCTTATTGAACCGCTTCGTCGTCGCGGGCTCGCCCTTGTTCCACGGCTTGCCGATGGTCTGCAGAAAGTCGCCGAGGTTGAACAGCTTCTCCTGACTGGGCGCGTCGTGTACGCGATAGAGCAGGGGTGTCCGCTTCTGCTCCAGCATCTCGGCGGCGCAGACGTTCGCCTGGATCATCATCTCCTCGATCAGCCGGTGGGCCTCGAGGCTGACGCGGGGCTCGATCGAGATGATCTGACCCTGATCGTTCATGCGGATGCGGCGTTCAGGGCTCTCGATCGCGAGCGGACTGCGCTTCAGCCGCCCCTTCAGCATGGTGCGGTAGGCGTTCCACAGCGGATAGAGGATGGCCTCCATGATCGGACCGGTCACGTCGTCGGTTCCGCCGCCGCCCTCGACCCCGTCAATGGCGGCCTGGGCCTGTTCGTAGCTGAGGCTGGCGTGGGACCGCATCAGGCCGCGCAGGAATTTGTGGCCGACCTTCCGGCCGTCCTTGTCGAACACCATCCGGACGGCGAGGCAGGCGCGGTTCTCGCCGTGCTTGAGGCTGCAGAGGCCGTTCGACAGCACCTCCGGCAGCATCGGCTCGACGCGGTCGGGGAAATAGGTCGAGTTGCCCTTCTCGCGCGCCTCGCGGTCCAGCGCCGAGCCGGGCCGGACGTAGGCGGCGACGTCGGCGATGGCGACCCAGACGACCCACCCGCCCTCGTTCTTGGGATCCTCGTCGCGCTGGGCGAAGACGGCGTCGTCGTGGTCGCGGGCGTCGGCGGGGTCGATGGTGATCAGCGGCAGGTCACGCAGGTCCTCGCGGCCCTTCAGCGACGGCAGTTCCTGGTCGCCTGCTTCCCGCTCCACCGCTTCGGAGAAGCCCATCGGCACGTTGTGAGCCGCGATGGCGATGAGGGAGGCCGCGCGCGGATCGTCCTCGCGGCCGATGGTCTCGAGGATTTTGCCGCGTTTGGGGCCGTAGCGCTGCTCGCCCTTCTCGATCGCGGCGAGCACGAGGTCGCCGTCGCGCAGGCCTTCGGCATGGGCGTGGGGGACAAGCAGGACTTCCTTGGACTTGCGGTCGACAGGCTCGACCCGAACCTCCTTGTTGGATTTGCGGATAACGCCGAGGACCCGGTTGGTGTCGGTGTCCAGCACCTTGATCAGCCGGGCTTCCCAGCCGTTCTCGCCGCGGGTGAACTTCGCGAGAACCCGCGCGCCCAGCCCGGGCGCAGCGCCCATCTTGCCGGAGTTGTCGGGAACGAGGACGGCCTGCGGAGCGTGGGGCGAGGCCTCGACCAGACGGACGTAGAAGTCGCCGTCCACATCGCGTTCGACCACGTCGGCGACGCCGACCGGCGGCAGGGCGCCGGCTTCGGAGAAGCCCTTGCGCCCTCGCTTGCCCAGTTTGCCCTCGGCTTCGAGCTCGCGGATCATCTCGCGCAGGGCGCGGCGATCGCCGCCCTTGAGGCCGAAGTGCCGGGCGATGTCGGTCTTTTCAGCCGATCCCGCCTCACGCAGAAAGGCGAGAAGGGTATCCTTGTCGGGGAGACCGGCGGCGGGCCGGCGGGGAGATTTTGTCATTTGAATCCTTGATACCGCAGGTCCGGCCCCTGCGAGAGGCGAAAACGTGCGCGTCTTGTCGTTGTTGCGGGGCGGGCCTAGCTTCCGGCGCGAGCCCCTGGAGTTTGTGAATGTCGCTGGCCGCCACGCCTGTCCTGTCCGGTCCGACCGGGTCCCTGCTGGACCTGATCGGGAACACTCCGATGGTGGAGGTGACGAGGATCGACACAGGTCCGTGCCGTCTGTTCCTCAAGCTGGAGGCTCAGAACCCGGGCGGATCGATCAAGGACCGCATCGCCCTGTCGATGATCGCGGCGGCCGAGGCCGAGGGGTTTCTCAAGCCCGGCGGCACCATCGTCGAGGCGACAGCCGGCAACACGGGTCTGGCGCTGACGCTGGTGGGGCAGGCCAAGGGCTACAAGGTGCTGCTGGTGATTCCGGACAAGATGTCCAAGGAAAAGATCCAGCACCTCAGAGCCATGGGCGCCGATGTTCGCCTGACGCGTTCGGATGTGCCGCATGGCCATCCCGAGTACTACACCGACATGGCGGAACGTCTCGCGCAGCAGATCCCGGGCGGCTTCTACGTCAACCAGTTCGCAAACGACGCCAACTCCGACGCGCACTTCCGGACCACCGGCCCGGAAATCTGGGAGCAGATGGACCATGAGGTCGACGCCTTCGTGGCGGGTATCGGCTCGGGCGGGACCATCACCGGCATCGGGCGGTTTCTGAAGAGTGTGGGGTCGAACGCCGAGATTATCCTCGCCGACCCTGTCGGCTCGACGCTCGCGGGCATCGTCAACGAGGGCGTGCCGGGACCGGAAGGAAGTTACACGGTCGAAGGCATCGGCCAGAACTTCGTGCCAGACACTGCCGACGTCACCCTGATCGACAGGGCCTATTCCATTCCCGACGCCGAGGCGATCGCGACGGTGCGCGAACTGCTGCTTAAGGAGGGCGTTCTGGCCGGCTCGTCCTCAGGCACCCTGATCGCCTCAGCCTTGCGCTGGTGCCGCGAGCAGACCGAGCCGAAGCGGGTCGTGACCTTCGTCTGCGACACCGGCGCCAAATACCTCTCCAAGGTCTACAACGACGCCTGGCTGGCCGATCAGGGACTCGGCGATCAGCCGCTGCACGGTGACCTTTCGGACCTGATATCGCGCAAGTACGAGAACGGCGATGTGGTCACTGCCGGGCCCGACGACACCCTGGACACGGCCTTCAAGCGCATGCGCGGCGCCGACGTCTCGCAGTTGCCGATCATAAACGATGGCAGACTGGTTGGCATTCTGGACGAGAGCGACATCGTCCATGTGATGAATACGGACGAGATCACGCGGCAGGAGCGGTTCAAGATGCCCGTCGGCTCCGTCATGACCCGCGATCTCGACACGGTGCAGGTCGGTGAAACCCTCGGCGCGCTCATTCCCCTGTTCGATCGCGACCGCGTCGCCATCGTTCTGGACGGCGAGAAGTTCGTGGGATTGATCACCCGGACGGACTTGATCAACCATCTCAGTCTGAACCGGTAAGGAAGGCCGATGCCCGGTGAGACGACTTCCCGTTCCCGATCCTCCCTGTTGCAGCATCGAGGCGCGCAGTGAGGCGTCGTGACCTTGTCGGAGCCGCTCTGGCGACGGCTGTGCCGACGGCGATCCGGGCGCAGAGCGCCGAACCCACCCAGACCGTCGAGCCCACCTATGAGGGCATGACCTTTGAGAGCCACCGCAAGCCGATCCGGGCGATTCACTACCGTCCGGTCGGCGAAGGCCGGGGGGCCGCTATCGTCATGATGCACGGGTCGGATTCGCGGATCACGAACCGCGGGCCCTGGCATCGGCTCGCCATGCGGTTCGCGGCCGACGGCTATCAGGTTCTCACACCCCTGTTCACCGACGCATGGCCGGACGACGGCGTCCGCCCGCCGCCGATGATGGAGGCGTGGCGCGACGTGGGCGAGCACGCGATCGACTGGTTCATCGCCCGTGGCGTCGACCGCAGACGCACGGGCATGTTCGGCTATTCGCTCGGCTCCTATGTCGCGGTCGACGGCGCCTTGGGGAACAGCCGCGCGGCTGCTGCAGTCGGTCTCGCCGGAGGGACCGATGTCTACACCCCCCGACGCCCCCGGCGGCGCATTCCGGTGCTGATCATCCGGGCGGAGAACGATACTCATGTCCTGCCGGTCAATACCTCGGCCTGGGTCAGCTTTCTGAGCGATAACGCCATCAACGTCCGGGTGCAGGTTATCGAAAACGCCGGCCATATATTCACGCCGCCCCAGTGGCTGGAAGTCCACGACCGGGCAGCCGGGTTCTTCAACCAGACAATCGGTCGCCAAAACGAAAGCGCTACATGAGCCTCAGGAACAGCCAGGGATTTTCCACCCGCGCGATTCACGCCGGTCAGCGGCCCGACCCAACGACGGGAGCGGTCATGACCCCGATCTACGCCACTTCGACCTACGCGCAGGAAAGCCCCGGAGTGAACAAGGGCTACGAATACGCACGGGGCAAGAACCCGACGCGCGAGGCGTTCGAAGCCTGTCTCGCCGATCTTGAGGGCGGCAGTCACGCTTTCGCCTTCGCCTCCGGGATGGCGGCGACCTCGACCGCTCTCGAGCTGCTGGACGCCGGTTCGCATATCGTCACCGGCGATGACCTGTATGGCGGTTCCTGGCGCTTGTTCGAGCGCGTACGACGCCGTTCGATGGGGTTGGACTTCGCCTATGTGGACCTCAGCGATCTCGCCGCGGTCGAGGCCGCGATCACGCCGAAGACCCGGCTGATCTGGGCGGAAACGCCGACCAATCCCCTGATGAAGCTGGCGGACATCGAGGGGCTGTCGCGCATCGCGAAAGCGCATGGCCTGATGCTGGGGGTCGACAACACCTTCGCCACGCCGTGGAGCCAGCAGCCGCTGGCGCTCGGAGCGGACATCGTCATGCACTCAGCGACCAAATACCTGAACGGGCACTCCGACATCATCGGCGGCGCGCTGGTTACGGCCAATCCCGAGCTGGCGGCGGAGATCAAGTTTCTCCAGAACTCGATCGGCGGCGTCATGGGCCCGTTCGACGCCTTCCTGGCGAACAGGGGCCTTAAAACCTTGGGCTTGCGCATGAAGGCGCACAACGAGAACGCGCTCGCCGTGGCGCGCTGGCTGGAGGAGCGGACGGGGATCGCCAAAGTGATCTATCCCGGCCTGATCAGCCATCCCCAGCACGATCTCGCGGCGCGGCAGATGAACGGCCGGTTCGGCGGCATGGTTACGGCCGTCATCGACGGCGACCTCGCCCGTACCAGGCAGGTGCTGGAAAGGGTGCAGGTCTTCACGCTCGCGGAGTCGCTGGGGGGCGTCGAAAGCCTGGTCAACCACCCCGCCATCATGACCCACGCCTCGGTGCCGAAGGAGGTGTGCGAGGCCGGGGGGATCACGGACAGCCTGATCCGGCTGTCAGTCGGGGTGGAAGAGGTCGATGACCTTATCGCGGACCTGGATCAGGCGCTGGCCTGATCCGCGGGCGTCAGGCGGCCTTGCTCGGCAGGGCGGTCTGGTGGCCGGTGGCGGGGACGGCCTTTTTCTTGGCCGGCGCGCGGGGCTTCTTCACGGCGGTCGACGGGGCGGCGGCGCGTCGGGCCAATTCGCCGTCGATGAGGGGCAGGACTTCGGCGGCGTTGTTCATCTGAACCGACGAGCCGGAGCCGGACAGGCGGGCGGCGTTGGCGCGCAGAGCCTTGAGGTCAGCGTCGCTCATGGTCGGGATCATATCGGCGAGCGGGGTCATGGCAGTCTCCTGAAAAGGTACGGTGGTCGGGCCGGCGCCTGTCGGCACCGGCCCTTCCGTCAGTCGGAAACTATTCCGCAGCCTTCAGGCGGCCGGCCGATTCCTTGCCCGAGCGCGAGTCGCGTTCGACCTCGTA
>DASRWP010000162.1:0-2068 GCA_035654535.1 Brevundimonas sp. | reverse complement strand
GTGCGCACAGGGGCCGGAGCGGCGCTCGCCGGGCGGTCGAAAGAGTTGGGCACGGTGGCCGCAGCGACCTGCGCCTCGGCGGCGGGAGCGAACAGCAGGGCGGCGGCGGCGGTCAGAAGCAACTTCATGGCGGGGAACTCTCCGGCGTTCGTCACAGGATGGCGGGCCAAAGCGACAGAACAAGGGCGGCGGCCGACGCCGCCAACGCCAGCGTGACGCCGACGACCGCCCATGTCGGCGTCCGCATCTCGCGGATGACAACGGTCTCGGGGCGGGGCGGGTCCTGCGCGAGACGGGAGAGCGCCTTGAGCGTGGCCCGCAGTTCGTCGAGGGCGTCCCGCACCTGCGCCTGCGGGCCCAGCTCGCGCCGGATCCACCGCTCGACGATCGGCCGCGCCGCCTCCCACAGGTCGTGATCGGGATTGAGCCGCCGGGCGACCCCCTCGACCGACACCATGGTCTTCTGCAGCAGGATCAGCTCGGGCCGCAGGTGCATGTCGAACAGGTCGGTGATCTCGAACAGCTGGCCCAGCAACCGCCCCATCGACACCTGCGACGCCTGTTTGCCGATCACCGGTTCTCCGACGGCCCGCAGCGCCTGGGCGAAGGCCTCGACTGAATGCTCCGGGGGGACGTAACCAGCCTCGAAATGCACGCGGCTGATGCGGTCGTAGTCGCGGCTCAGGAAGCCCCACAGGATCTCCGCCAGATAGCGCCGCTCGCCCGGACCCAGCCGCCCGACGATGCCGAAGTCGATGGCGGTCAGCTCCGCCGGCGCCTGACAGAACAGGTTCCCCTCGTGCAGGTCGGCGTGGAAGGTGCCGTAGTCCAGCGCCTGGGTCAGGAAGGCCCGCACGACATTGTCGGCCAGCGCGTTCTTGTCGAGGCCCGGCTGCTCCGCCGCCAGCGGATCGGTCATCGGCAGGCCCGGGGCCCACTCCAGCGTCAGGACCCGCTTGCCGACGCCGTCCCAGACCACCGCCGGGGCGCTCATATGGCCGCCGCCGCCCTCGCGCACCTTGTCGAGGATGTCCTTCAGCTCAGACGCCGCCGCCGCCTCCAGCCGCATGTCGAGTTCCAGCTGCAGCGCCCGGGCGATGGTCTCCACGAAGGCCGAGGGCTCCAGCCGCCGCGCCAGCGGCACGAACCGGACCGCCAGCCGCGCCCCCAGCCGCATCGAGTCCAGCCCGTGCGCCACCCGCCGCTCGATGCCCGGCCGCAGCACCTTGACCGCCACCTTGCGTCCGTCCGCCAGCCACGCGGGATGCGCCTGCGCCAGCGATGCGGCGGCGACGGGCGGGCCGAAATCGATGAACAGGCTCTCGACCGGGCGCCCCAGAGAACGCTCGATCTCGCGCCGCGCCTGTTCGACCGGGAAGGGCGCAAGCGCGTCCTTCAGCCGTCCCAGATCGCGCGCGAACTCGACCCCGAAGATGTCGGCGCGCGTGGCCAGCACCTGCCCCAGCTTGATCGCCACCGGCCCCAGATGCTCGAACGCCTTGCCCAGCCGCTGGCCCGGCCGGCCGTCGCGGGCTTCCCGTCCGGCGAAGCCGTGCAGCAGGTGGGCGATCCAGCGCACCCAGACCGGCAGCAGATGGGTGATCTCGCGCGGGACCAGCGCGTCATGCCGGATCAGCACCCAGCCCCAGCTGAGCAGCCGCAGCCACGCCTCCAGCGGCCGGCGCACCGGCACGGTGGGCGGCGGCGGCGGCGGGGTCGCGGGATCGATCCGGCGGGTCAGATCGCCCACCCGAAATGAATGGCCGCCACGCCGCCCGACAGGTTGGTGACCGCCACCCGGCTGAACCCCGCCGTTTCGATCATCCCCCTGAACGTCTGCTGATCCGGGAAGCGCCGGATGCTTTCGACGAGGTACTGATAGCTGTCGCGGTCGCCCGCGACCCAGCCGCCGATGCGCGGGATGGCGTGGAACGACCAGGCGTCATAGGCCTTGCGCATGGCCGAGGCGGTCGGGCGTGAAAACTCCAGGCACAGGAACCGGCCGCCGGGTTTCAACACCCGCCGCGCCTCCGCCAGCGCCTGCGGAATGTCGGCCACGTTGCGGATG
>DASRWP010000161.1:0-11268 GCA_035654535.1 Brevundimonas sp. | reverse complement strand
CATGTCCGGCAGGTTGAGGTCCAGCAGGATCAGCATCGGACCGTTCTGGCGAACTTCCTCACTGAAGAGATAGTCCAGCGCCGCGCCGCCGTCGGCGAAATGAGCGATTTCATTGGAGATGTTCGCCCGCCGGATGTTCTTTTCGATCAGCTTGGCGTGCCCGAGGTCGTCCTCGACCATCACGATCTTCACGGCATTGCTCATAAATGATCTCCGGCGTCCGCGAGGACGAGGCGTGTGGGGAATTTCACCGTAAATGTCGAGCCCTTGCCGGGTTCTGACTCCAGGCTGATGTCGCCGCCCAGACGACGGACACTGTTCCGGACGAAGGCGAGACCAAGGCCCTCGCCTTGGCGATCCTGCTTGCCCGCCCGGCGGAACAGCTCGAAAATTCGCTCGTGATCGCGCTCCGAAACGCCGCGCCCGTTGTCCTCGACCCGATACACCACCCAGCCTCCGGCGACCTCGCGACCGCTGACCACAATGCGCCCGGGGCGGCCATGGTCGAGATATTTGACGGCGTTATCCAGAAGATTGCCGAACACCTGTTCGACGGAGAGCCGATCGCTTTCGAGCTGCGGCAAGGCCTCGACGATGATCTCCGCGCCGGCCGCCTGGGTCTGGTGGCTCAGGCTGTCGGCGATGCCCTGAACCATGCCGCTCATGTCCAGCGTCTCCGGCATAAGGGTGCGCCGTCCCTCCCGCGAGAGATTGAGGATGGCGTTGATCAGGCGATCCATCTTCTCCGTCGAGGCGCGAATGAAGCCAATCGCCTCCGGCACGTCGTCGCGCACAGCCGTCAGGGCGTCCTGTTCGACCAGCTTCGGCGCCTTGGTCTGGACGGCGGTCATTTGCTTGTCGATGATCCGCCCCGCCTGCTCCAGCTCGGCAGTATAGCCCATGACGTTGACCAGGGGCGCACGCAGGTCGTGGCTGACGATATAGGCAAAGCGCTGGATTTCCTCGTTGGCCCGGGTCAGCGCGGACGTCCGGTCCCGCACCTGCTGCTCCAGTCCGGCGTTGAGCCGGTCCAGGGCGTCGCGCGCTTCCTGGATTTCCACCACATAGCGACGGATCATCCATGCGCTGACGCCCGCGAGGATGAGAATAAGCACCGCCGCCAGGGCGTTGACAATGACCGTCACGGTCGCCGCCCACTCGGTGCGACGCGTGCTGAACACCAGCCGGGTGGCCTGTACCTCGTCGATGGTCGCGACCTCGGTGCGCATGCGGTCCATGATCCGCTTGCCCGCGCCTTCGCGGATCACGTCGGCGGCGGCGTCCATCCGCCCCATCCGGGCGAGGGACAGGGAGCGGTCGATGACATCCAGCCTCTGGGTCGAGAGCTCGCGCAGGAGGTCCACGCGAGCGACGAGGTCATCATCCCCCGCGGCAAGCCGCGCGAGTTCGTCAAGTCGATCCGGTAGTCTGGCGAGGCTTTCCCTGTACGGCTCCAGATATTCCGGCTGGCCGGTCAGCAGGTAGCCGCGCTGGCCCGTCTCGGCATCGATGACGAGGGTCAAAACCTCGTTGGCCGTGAGCCGGACGTCCTGACCGGTCTCCACCGCGTCGTTGAAGTCAGCCGTCCGCCGGATCATGATGAACACGGCCAGATTGACGACGAGCAGCAACACTATGGCCGCCGCGAGCAGGCCGGCGACGCGACGGCCCAGCGTCGGCGTCCGCAAAAACTGGCCTGCAGCCTGCAGGATTGGGCGGATCGCCGGTATCATCGCGGCTGAGCTTTAGCGGTGCGCCGGCTCCTGTCCACCCCACTCAACGCAGACAGGGCGATGCTTCGGATCAGCGCGCGCCTTGCCGAGAGCACCAGGCGGCGGAATAGTCGTCATGGGCTCCCGACCAGAGCGCCCTCGGCAAACCGTCCTCCCCTATGACGTGAGGCTTCCGTCGGCCCGGTGGGCCGGTGACGAAGAGCGTTCCCCGGCCGCCGAACCTTGGACCCCAGGCGTCCGTATCGCCGGTGGTCAGCTGGCGAGGGTCCCCGCCTTCAAGGTCGGTCATGTACAACTGGAATGTTTCCCCCGCACGGTTACTGGAGAATACGACCCGCCTTCCGTCCGTCGCGGCCTCGTAGTCCTGCCCATCAATGGCTGTGATCCGGGTCTCGTGTCCGGTCTCAAGGTCACGACGATATATCTCCGGATTGTTCGGACCGTGACGGTAGGAATGAAAGACCACCGCCCGGCCGTCCGGGGTGGGAGATGCCATTACGTCGTCCCAGGGATGGTCGGTCACCCACTTGGGGCTTCCGGCGCCGTCAGCACGCATCAGGGCGATGCGGTCGTACAGCCCGACCTTGTGAGTGAAGATGATCGCACTCCGGTCCGGGAGCCATTCGGGCGTAGAATATTCAGCGGCGGATAGGGCAAGCCGGCGGGCTGGGCCGTCAGCGATTCCCTGCACCCAGATCTCGCGAGCCCCGGGCGGGCCTCGTTCGAAAACCACATCAAGCCCGTCCGGGGAACAGCGCGGAAAGTGAGCCGGCGGCCCCTCGGTGAGGCGACGCGGGTTCGATCCGTCGGGCTCGGCCAGCCAGACCTGTAGGCCGCCGTCGCGATCCGAGATGAAAACGACTCGGTCATCGCTCGTGACTGGCGCTACGGCGAAGGTCGAGAGCAGCAAAAGGGTCAGGGACAAAGTCATGGCGTCTCCTCATCCCGACAGCCTGTCAGCCTCACTCTCGGGAGCGGCAAGGACCACTTCAAACCGTGCCGATGGTCCTCAGGCGCGCCCGCGGATGGACTTCGTTCTGGCTCATGACGACGGTCTGGCCGCGGAAGCGTTCGATGATCGAGCGGACGTAGGGGCGGATTTGCGGGCCGGTCAGCAGGACCGCTGTCTCTCCGGCCATGGCCGCCCGCTCGAACACGTCGCGGACAGCGCGGATGAAGTCCTGCAGGCGCGACGGCGCCATGGCCAGCTGACGCTCTTCGCCCTGACCGACCAACGCCTCCGCGAAGGCCGCTTCCCATTCAGGCGACAGGGTCACGATCGGCAGCGCCCCGTCGTCGCCCTTGTGCTGCCAGCACAGCTGCCGCGCCAGCCGGGCACGCACGTGCTCGACAAGGGTCGTGACCGACGAGGTGTGCGGCGCGGCCTCGGCGAGACCCTCCAGAATGGCGGCAAGATCGCGGATCGAAACCTTCTCGCGCAGCAGGGTCTGAAGCACGCGTTGCAGGGTGGTGACGGTGACGACCGAGGGGATCAGTTCGTCGACCAGCTTCTTCTCTTCCGTCCCCAGTTCCTTCATCAGCTTCTGTACCTCGGCGTAGGAGAGCAGGTCCGCCATGTTCTCCTTGAGGATTTCCGTGAGGTGGGTGGTCAGCACGGTGGACGGATCGACAATGGTGTAGCCGCGGAAGGTCGCTTCCTCGCGCAGGCTCTCGTCGATCCATGTCGCGGGCAGGCCGAAGGCCGGCTCCTTGGTGTGTTCACCCGGCAGTTCGACCTGTCGCCCGGCCGGATCCATCGCCATCAGCGAACCGAGCCGGACCTCGCCCTGCCCCGCCTCCATCTCCTTGATGCGGATAGCGTAGGCCTGCGTCCCCAGCCGCATGTTGTCGAGAATGCGCACCGACGGCATGACAAAGCCGTACTCCTGCGCCAGTGAGCGGCGCAGGGCGCGGACCTGATCGGTCAGGCGACGGCCCTCCAGATCGTTGATCAGCGACAGCAGCGAATAGCCCAGCTCGATCTTGACCTCATCAATGGTCAGGGCCGTGCCGATGGGCTCTTCCACATCTTCGCGAGGGCCCGAGGCAGCCGCGCGGGCGGCCGCCTCGGCCTCGGTCGGCTTGGGCTTGAGCCGTTCCCGGCCCAGCTTCCACGCCATGAACCCCGTCCCGATCGACAGCGCGGCGAACGGCAGCAGCGGCATTCCCGGGATCAGGCCGATCAGGCCAGACGCCGCCGACACCACGCCGAGGCTGACGGGGTTGGTGGCCAGCTGGGCGACCAGCGCCTTGTCGGCCGTGCCCTCTACGCCCGCCTTGGATACGAGGAAGCCGGCCGCGATTGAGATGACGATAGCTGGAACCTGCGTCACCAGGCCGTCGCCGATGGTCAGGGCGACATAGCTGTTGGCCGCTTCCCCGATCGGCATCCCGTGCTGGATCGTGCCGATCAGGATGCCGCCGATGGCGTTGATGAAGACGATGATCAGGCCGGCGACCGCGTCGCCGCGCACGAATTTCGAGGCGCCGTCCATGGCCCCGAAGAAGGTCGATTCCTGCTCCAGCTCCTTGCGGCGGCGCTTGGCGCTCTCCTCGTCGATCAGCCCGGATGACAGGTCGGCGTCGATGGCCATCTGCTTGCCCGGCATCGAGTCGAGCGTGAAGCGGGCCGAAACCTCGGCGATCCGGGTCGAGCCCTTGGTGATGACCACGAAATTCACCACCAGGATGATGGCGAAGATGATGATGCCGATGATGAAGCTGCCCCCCATCATCAGGGAGCCGAACGCCTCGATCACCTGCCCAGCGCCGCCGGATCCCTCGTGGCCGTGGCTCAGCACCAGCCGGGTCGAGGCGAGGTTCAGCCCGAGCCGGAACAGGGTCGTGACCAGAAGCACCGTCGGGAAGATGGCGAAGTCCAGCGGCTTTTTCATCATGACCGCGGTCATCAGGATCAGCACGCTGGATACCAGAGACAGCGCCAGCAGCATGTCGAGCAGGAAGGTCGGGATCGGCAGGATCAGCAGCAGGATGACGCCGATGACGCCGATGGCCATGGCCACCTCGCCGCGCGCGACCCAGCCCAGCATGTCGCGCCCGGTCGGCCGGGCCATGCCGTCCTTCATCATCGTCGGCGAGGCGGGAATGTCGGTCATGCCGCGGCCAGGCCCAGCGCCGCGGCGGCCATGCGGGTGGCTTCGGCGATCACCGCCTCGTTGTCAGCGTCTGACGACGAAGCGGCGCCGTGATAGTAGGCGGCGATGACGACCGTCTGGCCCGATGGTCCGTAGGCGAGACCGATGTCGTTGGTCGGCCCGTAGCCGCCCGTTCCAGTCTTGTGCGCCACGCGCCAACCGGCCGGCACGCCCGCCTTGATACGTCCCATCCCCGTAGGAGAGTCGAACATCCAGCGCAGCAGCCGGGTCTTGTTCTGCTGGGTCAACGGCGTCTGCTCGGAGAGGAACAGGCGCTGCAGGTTCTCGGCGGACTGCGCCGGCGTGATGGTGTCCTTGTCGCCGTCCAGCCGGTTCATCATCGGCTCAAGACGATCGACGGTCGTGCTTTCGTCGCCGATCGACCGGTACCAGTCGCGCAGGACGTCCAACCCGCCCATTTCGCGGATCAGGATGTTGGCGGCGGGATTGTCGCTGACCTCGACCACGGCCTTGCACAGCGCCTCAATGGTCAGGCACGAGCCAATGGCCGGTTCGGTGACCGGCGCATGGTTGACCATGTCCGCGCGCGTCACGGGGACGGTGCGGTCGAGCCGCTCCTCGCCGCGCTGGACGCGTTCGAGCACCGCAGCGGCGAGGTACATCTTGAAGGTTGAGCAGTAGACGAACCGCTCCGACGCGCGCCAGTCGATCCGGGCGCCGCCCGAAACAGAGGCGGTGAAGCCAAGTCGTCCGCCGTGCCGGCGTTCCAGGGGGGCGAAGTCGAGCGCGATCGACCTCTGCGGAATGAACTCCGCGCCTGCTTCCGAGTGGCTCGAGCAGCCGATCAGGCCCAGCGCGCCCATGCCGGACAGGACGCTTCTGCGGTCCGTTCTGAAGGTCACGCTCAGGCCGCCGCGTAGCCGGCGGAGGCGACGCCGGATTGCGGCGCGGGGATGCTGGTTCCCTCGTCGGCGTATTCGTTCAGCTTGTTGCGCAGGGTCCGGATCGAGATGCCGAGGATGGTCGCCGCATGGGTCCGGTTGCCGAGGCAGTGCGACAGGGTGTCGAGGATCAGCGTCTTCTCCATCTGCGCCACCGTCTGGCCGACGTGGGCGCGCGTGACGGCGTCGGCGGTCTGGGCGGCGCGGGTGGCGGGGTTGTCATAGCCCGCGGCGCCGTGGCTGCCGGCGCTGAGCGGCTGGCCATCCGGCAGGCGGATGGCTTCGACATCGATCTCGGGCCCGACCGCCAGCAGCACCGCGCGGTGCATGGCGTTTTCCAGCTCGCGCACGTTCCCGTTCCAGCGGTGCGAGATCAGGGCGCGGCGGGCGTCTGCCGAAATCGGCCGGACCGGCACGCCGTTCGCGGCGGCGTATTTCCTGACGAAGTGATCGGCCAGCACGGAGATGTCGCCCGGACGCTCGCGCAGCGCCGGCAGGCGCAGGTTCACGACGTTCAGGCGGTAGAGCAGATCCTCACGGAAGGCGCCCTCGGCCACCGACTTGGCCAGGTCGCGGTTCGAGGTGGCGATGATGCGAATGTTGACCGGCACCGGCCTGGTCCCGCCGACGCGGTCGATGACCCGCTCCTGGATCGCCCGCAGCAGCTTGGCCTGCAGACGCACGTCCATCTCCGAGATTTCGTCGAGCAGCAGGGTGCCGCCGTCGGCTTCCTCGAACTTGCCGATCCGGCGCGCCATGGCGCCCGTGAACGCCCCCTTCTCGTGGCCGAAGAGTTCGGACTCCAGCAGATTGTCGGGAATGGCGGCGCAGTTGACGCTGATGAACGGACGTTCGGCGCGCTTCGACCCGGAATGGAGGTAGCGGGCCATGACCTCCTTGCCGACGCCGCTTTCGCCGGTGATCAGGATGGAGGCCTCCGACCGGGCCACCTGATCCGCCAGCATGATGACCGCCTTCATCGACGGGTCGGCCGAGATCAGGGGCCGGTCATCATCGGCGACGGCCGACAGCACCGCCGCGATCAGATCGGCCTCCGGCGGCAGCGGGATGAATTCCTTGGCCCCGGCGCGGATTGCGTTGGCCGCGTCCGTAGCATCGGCGTCGACGCCGCAGGCCACCACCGGCACGTGGATCCGCTCGTTCTCGTTCGCAGCTATCAGGGCGGCGATGTCGATGCGGTAGTCGACCATCAGCAGGTCGGCGCCCTGCCCCCGACGCAGTTGCTCGGTCGCCTGATCGCCGCGCTCGACGTGCTGGACCTTGGCGCCGTGCGCCATGGCCATCTTCACCGCCGTCGCCAGCTGTCCGCTGAGCCTGCCAACCACCAGAAGCCGCATGGGTCTTCTCCTCTAATCTCTACTCGCGTCGCCGGATCAGGCGCCGCTGTCCTCGGTCTTGATGATTTCCGTCATGGTCACGCCCAGCCGGTCCTCGACCACGACGACCTCGCCGCGGGCGACCAGCCGGTTGTTGACGAAAATGTCGATCGCCTCGCCGACCTTGCGGTCCAGCTCCAGCACCGATCCCCGGTTCAATTTGAGCAGCTGGGCCACCGACATGTGCGCCTTGCCGAGCACCGCCGAGATGTTGACCGGCACATCGAAGACCGGCGCGAGGTCGTGCGCTGTCTTCTCCCCGGCGTCGTCGGAGAGGGTCATGGCGACGGAGTCCGGAAACTCCTCAAGTGACATGGTGTCGGACGCCATTACGGCCTCCCTTCCAGAAGTTCGGGGTTGAGGGCTTCAGCATGCCCGGCCTCGGCGGCGAGGGCGGAGTCCAGCGCTTCGCCCATGCGGGCGAAGGCGTCGGCGGGATCGAATGCGGCGCGGCCGTCGGCCCATTCCAGCTGGAACCCTGCGGGCGGCATGCCCGGCTCCTCGCGGAAGGCGACCACGCCGGAGAAGCCGGAGTCCGAGCAGAGGCGTTCGATCCTCTCGCGGGTGGCGTCATCAAGGTCGCCGGTGCGGATCACCAGTCTCGGCGAGGCGTCGATCTCCTGCCCGAGGGCTTCGAGCGCCGCCTGCAGCGGCGCCCCCGGGAACCGGTCCAGCGCCGAGGCGGCGACGACGCGTGCGGCGGCCATGGCCAGCAGCGCGGCCTGCTCGCGGTGCGCCTGCGCCACTTGGGCCAGGGCGGGGATGGCGGCAGCCAGCGCCTGGCCGATCGACGACAGGGCCGTCGCCTGAAGGCTTTCGGCCTCGGCCTGCGCTTCACGCTGCGCATCCGCGCGCGCCTCGGCGATCAGAGCCTCGACCTCCCCCGGCGTGTAGGAGCGCCGCGCGGGCCGAAAGTCGGACGCGCGGACAACCACGCCCGAGGCGTCGAACTCGGTATCGAAACTGAAGGGGGTGCTGAGGGTGAGAACGGTCATGTCAGTAGATCAGCTCGTCATCGCTGCCCTGGCCAACCAGCATAATTTCGCCCTTGGCGGCCAGGTCCTTGGCGACCTGAACCATCGCCATCTGCGCCTGATCGACATCCTTGAGACGGACCGGTCCCATCGACTCCATGTCTTCGCGCATGATCTTGGCGGCGCGTTCGGACATGTTCGAGAAGAACAGCTCCCGCAGCGATTCCGACGAGCCCTTGAGCGCCAGTCCCAGCGAGTCCTTCTCCACCGCCCGCAGCAGGGTCTGAATGCCGCCGGGGTCCAGCTTGGCCAGATCCTCGAACACGAACATGAGGGCGCGGATGCGCTCCGCCGCCTCGCGGTTGCGCTCTTCAAGTGCGCCGATGAAGCGCGCCTCGGTCTGGCGATCGAAGCTGTTGAAGATGTCCGCCATCAGTTCGTGACTGTCGCGCTTCGAGGTCCGCGCCAGATTGGACATGAATTCGGTGCGCAGGGTCTGCTCGATCTTGTCGAGAATCTCGCGCTGCACCGGTTCCATGCGCAGCATCCGCTGGACGCATTCGAGGGCGAAATCCTCGGGCAGACTGGTCAACACCCGGGCGGCGTGGTCCGGCTTGATTTTCGACAGCACCACCGCGACCGTCTGCGGATATTCGTTCTTGAGGTAGTTGGCGAGGACCGCCTCGTTCACGTTGCCCAGCTTGTCCCACATGGTCCGCCCGGCGGGACCGCGGATCTCCTCCATCAGGCCTTCGACGCGGTCGGACGGCATGAAGGAGGCGAGCAGACGCTGGGTCTGCTCGAAGGAGCCCATGACCGAGCCGGAACCGCTCATGCCGGACACGAACTCGACCATCAGCTCCTCGACCACGCTCGAGCTCACCGAGCCCAGGCTGGCCATGGCCTGCGAGATTTCCTTGATCTCGTCGTCGTCGAGCCCCTGCCACAGGCGGACATGGTCCTCGCCCAGCGACAGCAGGATGACGGCCGCCTTCTCCGGGCCCGTCAGCTTCCTGACGTCCTCGACTGCCGGCTTTTTATTGACCAGCCGCGCCGCCATCAGCCTTCGTGAACCCAGCTACGGAGGATCGACGTGGACTCCTCAGGGTGCTTCTCGACGAAGTCGGCGACCTTCTTGACAGACGACGCCTTCACCTGACCCTCGATGCGGGCGATATCGAGCCGCTGCTCCATCTCCGAGGGCGGGCCCGAAAGCTGAGGCATCGGCGCGCCGCCGTTCATGATCGTGGTCTGCAACGAGGTCACCGTTCCGCCGCCGCCCCCCAGCGCCGCGAGCTGCGGTCCCCCCACGCCGCCGCCCGACGCTGACTTCAGCAGCGGACGGAGCACGAAGAAGATCAGCAGCACGCCGGTGATCAGCAGGACCAGCAGCTCGACCCCGCGCATCAGGTCGTTCTTGGTGAAGTCGAACAGCGAGGCCTTGCCCTCTTCGCCGACCGCAGCGAGGTCGCGGTTGAAGCGGACGTTCAGCACCTCGATCTTGTCGCCGCGGGTCTGGTCGATGCCGACGGCGGCGGCGACCAGGGCCTTGATCTGCTCGATCTCCGCAGGCGGGCGGGCCGCATAGGTCGGGGCGGCGCCGTTCGCGCCCGGCGTCCAGCGCCCGTCGACCGCGACGGACACCGCCAGCCGCTTGATCTCTCCGGCTTCCTTCACCGTGGTCGTGGTGGTGTTGGAGATTTCGTAGTTCGTGGTCTCGGTGTTGGCCGTATCGCGCGAACCGGCCGTCGAGGTCGCGGGCGCCGCGCCGCCGGGGATGTTGTTGGTGGCGGTCGCCCCGCCATCAGGCTGGGCCGTGGTGTCGCTGGACTCTGTCCCGTTGGTGGAGGTCGAACGGACGACCTGACCGTCCGGATCGTAGCGCTGCTCCTGTGTGGTCGAGCGGCTGTGGTCGATATCCGCCGTGACCTGAACCCGCGCTGCGCCGACGCCGACCACGCCCTCGACGATGTCCTTGATACGCGCCTGCAGCTGGGCTTCGGTGCTGTCGCGCGCCTCCTGGGCCGAGGCGGCGCTGAAGCCCTCGCTGTCCGATCCCGCCGCGAGCGTGCGGTTGGAGGTGTCGGTCAGCGTCACCTTCTCGGGCTTCAGATTGGGCACGGACGAGGCGACGACGTTGCGGATGGCCTGAACCTGAGCGCCCGACAGCTGCCCGCCGGCGACGCCGACG
This sequence comes from Brevundimonas sp., assembly GCA_035654535.1. Lineage (GTDB taxonomy): Bacteria > Pseudomonadota > Alphaproteobacteria > Caulobacterales > Caulobacteraceae > Brevundimonas. The sequence goes on along the minus strand of DASRWP010000161.1, from coordinate 916 downwards.
ACGATCGCGGCCGTCGGGTCCGCCGCCTCCGACTGGAACAACTGGCGCTGCGGCAGCGCAATCATGACGCGCGCCGAGCTGATGCCCCGCATGCTCATGATCGTGCGCGAAAGCTCGCCTTCGAGCGCCCGCTTGGCGTTGATGTTCTGCTGGAACTCGGTCTGGCCCAGCACCGACTGGTTGTCGAAGATTTCGTAGCCGACGCTGCCGGAGGTCACGAGCCCCTTGCCCGCGACCAGCATCCGCGCCTCGCCGACCTCGTCGCGGCTGACGAATATGGTCGAGCCGTCGCCCCTGGAGGAATATTTGATCCCGGCTCCGTCCAGCGCCGTAGTCACTTCTGAGGCTTCGCGCAGGTCGAGGTTGGAGTACAGCAGGGCGTCCGGCGCCTGGCCGATCCGCAGCATGACGGCGACCAGCACCGCCGCGACGCCGGCGGCGACGCCCAGCACCACGGTCAGGCGACCGATCCCGAATCTCTGCAACGCCGCCGTGAAGCCGCCCACGCGTCCCCGCCCGAAATACTCACGGGTCTCGAAACACGCCCGCTAGGCAGAAACTGCCGCCTGCGTGGTAAATGGGCCGTTAAGACTGATCGGGCGGAGACGCCTGAAAGTCAGATAAACGACATGGCTTGCGGCAGCAGCCGCTCGACCTCCGCCATGTCCCTCGCCACCAGATGGCACCGGCGCTGGAACCGAGCGCCCAGCAGGGCGCAGCGGTCATAGGTGACCGGATCGCTGCTGACGAACACGGTGTAGGCCGTCGTGCTGGTCCGCTCGTTGAAGGCCGAGGCGATCTGCTCGAGCTCCGCCATGGACGCCTTCTCATGGGGGTTGCGGATATCGAGCACCCAATCCCACCCGCCCAGACCGTGCTTCGCCTGCTTCAGGCGCGTCCGGAGCTGGGCGGGTGG
>DASRWP010000160.1:0-2073 GCA_035654535.1 Brevundimonas sp. | reverse complement strand
CCTGCACCGCACGGGACAGGTCGAACGCTTCGTTCGCCAGTTCAAGGCGGCCGGATTCTACACGCGCCAGATCGAGGATGTCGCTCAGAAGCACCTGCAGCGTCTGGCCGGAAGACTGGATCAGCTCCAGCATCTCGCGCTGCTGCGTGTTCAGTTCGCTTCGCGCCATTGCCTGCGCCAGTCCGATGACGCCGTTTAGCGGCGTGCGAATCTCGTGGCTCATATTGGCCAGGAACTGGCTTTTTGCGCTGTTGGCCGCCTGAGCGGCGTCCCGGGCCTCGGCGAGCGCGCGGGCGTCGTTTTTGAGATCCGTGATGTCGGTGCACACCGTGACGATCCCGCCCGCAGCGGTTCGGCGGTCAGAAACCCGGATCCAGCGATCGCCGGCGATCCGCTGTTCGATTGCGTTGAAGGGTTGGGCGCGAGCGGTCATCCGCTCTTCGGCCCATTCGGCTTCACGGCCCACCGCATCGGCGTAGAGCCGATCGTCAAGCCCGATCTGAACGATGTCGCGAAAGCTCATCCCCGCCTGGAGGTTGCACGACAGCTCAGGGTTTACCTGGGAGTACCCGGTGTTCCACAACACCAGCCGGTCGTTCGCGTCATAAACGGCGATGCCATCGGGCATGGCCTCGACCGCTTCGCGAATGCGCGCGAGGGCGCTGGAACGCGTCAGCCACTCCATCCAGATCAGCAAGCCGGCGAGACCGCCGATCCCGGTGATCATGGCGGTCAGCACGCCGGTCATGACGACGCCCGACACCGTGGGCCCGATGACGGAGACAGTGCGCGGATCGATGGACATCGCGCTGGCGCCGACGAAGTGCAGGCAGACAATGGCGAGGGCCCCGCCAAGGGTCGAGGCCACCAGCCTGCGCAGGCCGGGACCGTAGACCAACGCTCCCGTCAAGCCTGCCAAAGCCAGCCCAGTGACGATTGAAACCGTGACGATGACGGGGTCCCAGACCACCCCGCCGGCCAGCTGGAGGGCCGCCATGCCGATGAAATGCATGGCCGCGACGGCAGACACGGCGACTATGGCGCCGGCGCCGCGCGAGAGCCGGCCCGGCCGCGACGCGACGATCAGACAGGCGGCGCCAGTGCCGGCCATGACCACGAGGAGCGACACGACCGTCAGCCACACGCCGTAGCGAACCTCGCCCCCGGCCTGATAACCCTGCATGGCGAGAAAGTGGGTGGCGAAGGCGGCAAGCCCGCCGACCGAGCCGCCCAGCATGATCCGGTTGCGGCGTCGGGGCCCGGAGCGCGCCCCGGCCCCACTCAGCAGATGGATCGCCGTCCCGACGCCGACCACGCACACCAGGCAGGCGACCAGCGTCCAGCGCCAGTCATGCTCGAGCGTGATACAGTAGAAAATGCGGTCCAAGTCGCCCCCTTCCGATCCCCGAGAATCGACGAAAGGGGTGAAGAAACCGTAGGTGACCCTTCCGACTTACGGTCGGGAGCCGGGTGTCAAGCGTCGGTCGACGCGACCTCAAACGACTGACCCATGACCTTGACGGGATTGATCTGTCGATCGCCGCGCCGGACCTCGAAATGCAGGTGCGGCCCGGTCGACCGGCCGGTCGAGCCGACCAGACCGAGGCGCTCGCCCGCGCCCAACCGGTCACCCGACCCAACGTCCAGCCGGCTCAGGTGGCCGTACAGGGTGGTCATGCCGTTGGGATGACGAATCTCGACAAAGCGGCCATAGCCGCCGGCGTCATAGCCCGAACGCTGTACGGAGCCCTCGGCGGCGACATAGACTGCAGTGCCCTGTGGGGCCGCGATATCCACACCCTTGTGGTTACGGGCGGCCTGACCCGCGAGCCGCCGCGGACCGAACGGCGAGTTGATGGCGTAACCCTTGACCGGCGTGTCGAAGGCGATCTCGCGCAGCACGGGGCCGACGGCCTCGACCACGGCCGTGACCGGCGGGGTTTCGGGAACAGCCAGGGTCTCAAGCGGCCCGGCGGCGTCGGGTGAAGGAAGCGGCGCGAAGGCCATGGCGAGAACGGCGACGCCCGCGAGGGCGGCGGCCTGGCCGGAATGGATCAGGAACGACCGGGCGGT
>DASRWP010000159.1:0-3015 GCA_035654535.1 Brevundimonas sp. | reverse complement strand
ACCAAGTCCGACTGGCAGACGCTGGCCCGCTCGATCGCGCTGAAGCATCTCGACGAGGGGCTGATCGACCGCGGCATCACCCGCGATCTGAAGTGGGGCGTGCCGGTGGTCGGCCCGGACGGCGGGCCGCGTCCGGGCATGGAGGGAAAGGTCTTCTACGTCTGGTTCGACGCCCCTATCGAATACATCGGCGCTACGGAGGAGTGGGCGAACGAGACCGGCGGGACGTGGCGCGACTGGTGGCGCACCGACGAGGGCGCGGACGACGTCCGCTACGTCCAGTTCATGGGCAAGGACAACGTCGCCTTCCACACCGTCAGCTTTCCAGCGACGATCCTGGGCTCAGACGAACCGTGGAAGACGGTCGATACGCTCAAGGCCTTCAATTGGTTGAACTGGTACGGGGGCAAGTTCTCGACCAGCCAGAAGCGCGGCGTCTTTATGGATCAGGCGCTGGAGCTGCTGCCTGCGGACTACTGGCGCTGGCATCTTACGGCCTATGGTCCTGAAGGCTCCGACGCGGCCTTCACTTGGGAACAGTTCCAGTCGACAACGAACAAGGATCTGGCCGACGTGCTGGGCAATTTCGTCAACCGCATCGTCAAGTTCGCGGAGTCGAAATTCGGTGGTATCGTCCCGGACGGGGGCGAGCCGGGACCATTGGAGGCGAAGCTGGAGGCCGACCTGGCCGCCGGGATCGCCGAGGCGACTGCCGCCTTTGAGGCCATGGAATTCCGCAAGGCCTGTCAGGCCCTGCGCGCCGTCTGGGTGCTGGGCAACGAATACCTCCAGGAGGCCGCGCCGTGGACGGCGTTCAAGACCGATGTCGATCGCGCCGCGGTCGGCGTGCGCACGGGGCTCAATCTGGTCGCGCTGTTCGCTCGGCTGGCGGCGCCCGTCATGCCGTTCTCGGCGGAGAAGATAGCGGCCTCGGTCGGGGCGTCAGACCTTAGCTGGCCCGGCGCGGACGAAGCCTTTCTCGACCGGCTGTCCCGCCGCCAGACCGTGGCGGCGGCCGAGGTCCTGTTCCGCAAGATCGAGGACGCCCAGGTGGCGGAGTGGTCCGAACGCTTCGGAGGGGCGGCCTAGACTCCCGGAGCCTGTCCGGTCGTCGGCGCCGGACCGGCAGGCGGAGGTGATCCTTCGGCCGCGCCGGGCAGGGCGGTGGAAGTCTCCGGGCCGTGGCCCTCGGCCGACGGACCCCGGTGGTGGGCCGCCTCTTCCTCGCCGATGTCGAGGAAGGCGGGGGCCGCGGCGTTGAACGCGTCCAGCCGGTCGGTCCGCACGATCACCGAACGCGCGCCGTCCCAGATCATGTGCAGGGCGACGTACAGGACGATGACCAGCCCGACGTAGCCGATCCAGCGGTGCTTGGTCAGCAGCTTGGCGATGAAGGTGGCGGCGAGCCCCATCAGGGCGATCGACAGGACGAGGCCGAACACCATGATCCACGGGTGCTCGTGCGCCGCGCCGGCGACGGCGAGCACATTGTCCAGCGACATGGTCACGTCGGCGATCATGATCTGCAGCAGGGCGGCGCCGAAGCTCTTGCGCTTGAGGCCGAGGGCCTCCGGCGGCGGGCCGCCGCCGTGGTGGGCGGACAGGGCCATCTCGAGCTCCGCCTCGGCCTCGGCCTGGTCGTGGGTGCGCTGCTCCTGAAGCTCGCGCCACATCTTCCAGCACACCCAGAGCAGCAGCACGCCGCCGGCCAGCAGCAGGCCGATGATGGCCAGCAACTGCACGGTGACGAGGGCGAAGCCGATGCGCAGGACGACGGCGGCGATCAGGCCGATCAGGATCGCCTTCTTGCGCTGGTCGGGCGCCAGGGCGGCGGCGGCGAGGCCGACGGCCACGGCGTTGTCGCCGGCCAGCACCAGATCGATCATCAGCACCTGGCCGAGGGCGGACAGCTGCGAGGCGAGTTCGGGGGAGCTCAGGAATTCCATGGCCGCGCTCTAGGGGAGGAAGGGGCGGTTCCGCAAGCGGCCAGACGCCCGCGGCGTTCCATACGCAACGATTGCCGGGTCAGCCGCGCTTCCGCGTCGCTTCGTACAGGGCGACAGCGGCGGCGTTTGAGACGTTCAGGCTCTCGAAGCCGCCCGGCATGGGAATCTTCGCCAGCACGTCGCAGTGCTCGGCCACCAGCCGTCGGATGCCGTCGCCCTCAGAGCCCATCACGAGCACCGTCGGCCGTTCGTCCAGCGCCTGCTCCAGCGTCAGTTCGGCGGATCCGTCCAGCCCCACCGCGCGCCATCCCATGTCGGCCAGTTTCTCCAGCGCGCGGCTCAGGTTGGTCACCCGGGCGCAGGGCAGGCGCTCGGTTGCTCCGGCCGCAGCCTTGGCCAGCGCTCCGGCGAGCGCGGGCGAGTGACGGTCCTGAACCACGATCCCCTTGGCCCCGAAGGCCAGCGCCGAGCGGAAAATGGCGCCGACGTTCTGCGGATCGGATAGCTGGTCCAGCATGACGATAACGCCGCCGTCACCGGCGATATCCTCCAGCGCCACGCCTTCGAGCGGTTGCACCTTGAACACCAGCCCCTGATGCACGGCGCCCTGCGGCAGCATGCGGTCCAGCGCCTGGACGTCTGCGATCTCGACCTTGTGGCCGTTCGTCAGCCGGTCGCGCTCCAGTTCGACGGCGCGGTCGGCGGTCGCCAGCAGCCGCCCCATGCCACGGCGCGCGGGATTGGCCAGCGCAGCGAGGACCGGGTGACGGCCCCAGATGAAGTTGTCGGCATCGGCGCCGGCGCGGCCATGCGCGCGCGACGGCCGTGGGGCGGAATCCGAAAACGCCTTCGGCTTGGGATTGGGGTTCCATCCGCCTCGGTCCGGCCCCCCCGCCGTGGGGCCTTTGCCCCCCGCCGACGAGCCCCCCGGGCGTGGCGGCGATCTGTCGCCAAAAGCCGGTTTTTTGCCGGGTTTCCGGTCGTTGCGTTCTGGATTTCTCGACACTATAAGACGCCCTCCGATTTGGAGCCCTGAGGGCTTTCGGGTCTGGCGCCCCTCCTATCTCAG
>DASRWP010000158.1:0-1691 GCA_035654535.1 Brevundimonas sp. | reverse complement strand
CTCGGCCGTTGCGACGCAGGGTCTGCTGGGCGTGCTGTTTATCGCCTTCGCCGTGTTCACCTCCAACCCGTTCGCCCGCCTGAGCCCGGCCCCGTTCCAGGGTGCGTCGCTGAACCCGCTTCTGCAGGACCCGGCGCTCGCCTTCCATCCGCCGCTGCTCTACTGCGGCTACGTCGGGTTTTCGGTCTGTTTCTCGCTGGCCGTGGCCGCGCTGGTCGAGGGCCGGGCCAACGCCGGCTTCTGGCCCGCCTGGGGCCGGTGGGTGCGGCCGTGGGCGCTGGCCAGCTGGGCCTTTCTGACCGGCGGCATCACCCTCGGCGCCTTCTGGGCCTACTATGAGCTGGGCTGGGGCGGCTGGTGGTTCTGGGACCCCGTCGAGAACGCCAGCTTCATGCCGTGGCTGGCCGGCGCGGCCCTGCTGCATTCGGCGGTGGTGACCGAGCGGCGCGGCGCGCTGGCGGGCTGGACGACGTTTCTGGCGCTGCTGGCCTTCACCTTCTCCATGTTGGGGGCCTTTCTCGTGCGCTCGGGCGTGCTGACCAGCGTCCACGCCTTCGCCGTCGATCCGCAGCGCGGTCTGATGCTGCTGGCCATCCTCGGGCTGACCGCCGGGCTGGCCTTCGCCCTGTTCGCCTGGCGCGCGCCGCAGCTGAAGGGCGGAGGGATGTTCGCGCCGGTCAGCCGCGAAGGCGCGCTGGTGCTGAACAACCTGTTCCTGACCGCCGCTTGCGCGACGGTGCTGCTGGGCACGCTGTATCCGCTGATCCTCGAGGCGGCGAACGGCGCGACCATTTCGGTCGGGCCGCCCTATTTCGCCCTGACCTTTACGCCGCTGATGGTGCTGGCCTTCCTGATCCTGCCGGCGGGGCCGCTGCTGGCGTGGAAGCGCGGCGACCTGAAGGGCGTCGGCCAGAGGCTGGCGCTCGCCGCCGGGCTGAGCCTGCTCGTCGCGCTGGCCGGCTGGCTGGCGTTCGAGCCGAAGAAGGCGCTGTCGGCGGCGGGGATCGGGCTGGGCGCGTGGCTGATCCTCGGCGCTCTGTCGGAGACAGCCGAGCGCATCCGCCTGTTCCGCGCCTCCGCCGCCGAGACGCTGCGCCGCGCGCGGGGACTGCCGCTGGGGGCGTGGGGCACGACGCTCGCCCATGCTGGGCTCGGGGTGTTCGTGCTGGGGGCGGTGGTGGAAACCGGCTACCGCGTTGAGTCCGCCCGGACCGTGGCCGTGGGCGAGGCGGTCGAGGCGGGGCCGTACCGCGTCCGGCTGGATGACGTGCGGATCGTCGAGGGCCCCAACTATCTGGCGGAACAGGGGCGGCTGAGCGTCAGCCTGTCCGACGGCGGCGCGGCCCATCCGGTCAGGGCCGAGCGCCGCTTCTTCCCCGCGGGCGGACAGACCACGACCGAGGTAGGACTGGATTTCCGTGGGCTCGACGACGTCTATGTGGTGCTGGGCGAGCGTGGCCGGACGGCGGCAGGCGCCCCGGGGTGGAGCGTGCGCGTGTGGTGGAACCCGTGGGCGCGGCTGATCTTCCTCGGACCCGCCATCATGGCGCTGGGCGGGGTGCTGTCGCTGCTGGACCGGCGGCTGCGGCTGGGGGTCGGCGGACGGAGGGCGGCGCAATGAACCGGCTGCTTCTGGCTGCTTCCCTGCTGTCCCTCGCCGTTGCACCGGCGTTGGCCCAGGAACCCCCGCC
>DASRWP010000157.1:0-4369 GCA_035654535.1 Brevundimonas sp. | reverse complement strand
TTCCTGCACCTTTGACATCGGCGAAGATGTTCCGCCCCCATTCCTCATCCACTCCGACCAGCGACAGGTCTGCATGGGCGAATATCCGCGCCTTGGCCGCGACATATCCCTCCATGCCGCCGTGCCGCTCGAGATGGTCCGGACTGATGTTGGTCAGGATCGCCACATCGGGCGCGAACGTCGCCGTCAGGTCCAGCTGGTAGCTCGAGACCTCGATGACGTAGACGGCGTCAGCAATGGGCGCCGGCAGCGCCAACACGCCGATGCCGATATTGCCGCCGACGTGGACCGTCAGTCCCGCCTGCTTCAACACCCACCCCAGCAGCGCCGTCGTCGTCGATTTACCATTGGTCCCGGTGATGGCGACGACCTTCGGCCGCTCCCCCTCCGGCAGCGCCGCGAGCGCGCGGGCGAACAGTTCGATGTCGCCAATGACCTCGACGCCCGCGTCCTGCGCCTTGCCGACGGTCCAGTGCGGTTTCGGATGGGTCAGAGGCGCGCCCGGTGACAGCACCAGCGCCGCGAACCCGGACCAGCCGGCGCCGGTCAGGTCCTCGACCACGAAGCCCTCCGCCTCGGCCTGCATCCGGCTGGAGACGCTGTCGTCCCACAGCACCGGCAGGGCGCCTCCGGCCTTGAGCGCGCGCGCCGCGGTCAGGCCCGACCGGCCGAGACCGAAGACCGCGACGCGTCGCCCCTCGAAGCCGCGGACCGGGATCATGGCCTATCGCAGCTTCAGCGTCGCCAGACCGGCCAGCGCCAGCATGGCCGAGACGATCCAGAAGCGGATCACTACCGTCGATTCCGGCCAGCCCATCTTCTCGAAATGGTGGTGGATCGGCGCCATCAGGAAGATGCGTTTCCTCGTGGCCTTGAAATAGGCGACCTGGATCATCACCGAGGCCGCCTCGATGACGAACAGGCCGCCGACGATGCCCAGCACCAGTTCGTGCTTGGTCGCCACGGCGATCGCCCCCAGCGCGCCGCCCAGCGCCAGCGAGCCGGTGTCGCCCATGAAGATCTTGGCCGGCGGGGCGTTGTACCAGAGGAAGCCCGTACCAGACCCGATGATGGCGGCGAGGAAGACGGCCAGTTCTCCGGCGCCCGGCACATGATGGATGCCGAGGTAGTTCGAGAAGATGAAGTTGCCCGCCAGATAGGCGATGATGCCGAACGCGGCCGAGGCCATCATCACCGGCACGATGGCGAGCCCGTCGAGACCGTCGGTCAGGTTCACGGCGTTCGAGAAGCCGACGATCGTGAAGGCGGCGAAGGCGATGTAGAACCAGCCGACATTCAGCAGCACTGCCTTGAAGAAGGGAAAGGCTATGGAGGTCTCGAGGTTCGGCGACGTCGGCGACGCCTTCATCCAAAGCACCGTCAGGACCCCGGCGACCACCGCGACGATCACCTGCGCCGTCAGCTTCTGGACCGAGGTCAGGCCGGCCGAGCTCTGTTTCGACACCTTGGCGTAATCGTCCACGAAGCCCAGTACGCCGAAGGCGGCGGTGACCAGGCTGACGATCCAGATGTAGGGGTTGGTCAGGTCGCCCCACAGGAACACGGCCACGGCCATCCCCGCGAGGATCATCAGCCCGCCCATCGTCGGCGTGCCCACCTTGGACAGGTGCGAGACCGGGCCGTCGTCGCGGATCGGCTGGCCCTTGCCCTGTTTGACGCGCATCCAGGCGATGAACCGGCTGCCCATCGCCACCGCCACGATCATCGCCGTCGCCATGGCCAGCGCCACCCGTACGGTCTGGTACTGGACCAGATTGAGCAGAGGGTAATCCTGAGCGATGTCCGCGTAGTAGAGGTACAGCAGGTAGAACATGAGCGGTTCCTATCCCTTCTCGCGCACGGTGTCGCCGAGGGCGGCCAGAGCCTTGGCCACCGTCGAAGCCTTTGAGCCGTTCGAACCCTTGACCATGACGATGTCGCCCGGGCCGGCCAGCATTGCGGCTTCTTCCGCCAGCTCGGCGGCGGTCTCGCGCCAGAGGCCCTGTCGCGACGTCGGCAGGCGGTCGTAGAGACGCCTCATCTCGGGACCGGCGGCATGGACGAGGTCGAGACCGGCGGTGTCGATAGGCCCGGCAAGGGCCTCGTGCAGGGCCCGGGCCTGATCGCCCAGCTCCAGCATATCGGTCAGCACGACGACGCGGCGGCCGCCCTCGCTGACAGGCTTTGCGCCGAGGCTGCGGAAGCCCGCCGCCATGGACAGCGGATTGGCGTTGTAGCTCTCGTCGATCAGGGTAAAGGCGCCGGCCGGCCCATGAACCACCGTCGTCTGGCCCCGGCCCGCCAGCGGCCGGAACTCGGCAAGCGCCGCCAGCGCGGTCTCCTGCGGCACGTCGAGCGCCTCCAGCATCAGCAGGACGCACAGGCTGTTCAGGCCCCAGTGAAAGCCGGACTGAGCGAGGCGGAACTCCAGCGCCCGGCCATGAAGCCGGGCCCGCACCGTCGCGCCCTCTTCGTCCGGCTGAAAGTCGATCAGCCGCGCGTCGCAGCCATCCTGGCTTCCGAAGGTCGCCCGACGGGCGCCGACGCAGGCCGCCGCCTGTTCCAGCACCGTCGCGTGGGACACATCGGCGTTGAACACCGCCACCCCGCCGCTCACCAGACCGTCGAAGATCGAGCCCTTCTCCGCCGCGACTCCGGCTTCGCCGTCGGCAAAGGCCTCGATGTGCACTGGCCCCACGGTGGTGACGCAGGCGGCGTGCGGCCGCACCTGACGCGACAGCGGCGCGATCTCGCCCGGCGCGTTCATGCCGATCTCGAACACCGCTCGCTGCGTGTCGCGCGGCATGCGGGCGAGGGTCAGGGGCACGCCGATGTGGTTGTTGTAGCTCTTGATCGAGGCATGCGCCCGCCCTGCCAGGTCGAGGCCCGCCTTGATCGCCTGTGTCACGCTGGTCTTGCCTACCGACCCGGTGACGGCGCCGCGCAAGGCCGGAGTGCGGTCGCGAGCCGCCGCGCCCATGCCCTCCAGCGCGCGGAGGGTGTCGGCGGCGATCACCGCCGGTCCGCCTTCGACCGGGCGTTCGACGATGGCTCCGGCCGCGCCGGCGGCGAAGGCGGCGGCGGCGAAGTCGTGCCCGTCCCGCGCGCCCTGGAGCGCCAGAAACAGGTCGCCCGGAACGATCTCGCGGCTGTTGTAGGTCATGCCGGACACCTCGAACGCCGGTCCGGACAAGCGTCCTTTCGTGGCGGCTTCGATTTCGGCGGAAGTCCAGAGGGGCGGAACGTCAGGCATGGAGGCGGAGGGCTTCGGCGGCGACGGTGGCGTCGTCGAACGGATGAGTCGTTCCGCCGACGATCTGTCCCTGCTCATGCCCTTTTCCGGCGATCACCACCACATCTCCATCTCGCAGCATGTCGATGGCGTAGTGGATGGCTTCGCGCCGGTCGCCGATCTCCTTTGCGATCGGACAGCCCTCGCGCACCGCCCGCCGGATCGCCGCCGGGTCTTCCGAGCGCGGATTGTCGTCGGTCACGATCGCCACGTCGGCCAGCCGTCCGGCGATCTCGCCCATCAGCGGGCGCTTGGCGCGGTCGCGGTCGCCGCCGGCGCCGAACACGACGATCAATCGTCCCGTTGCGTGAGGACGCAGCGCCTTCAACACCGTCTCCAGCCCGTCGGGGGTGTGGGCGTAATCGACATAGACTTCGCCACGTCCGCTGCCGGGAACGCGCTCCAACCGTCCCTGCGCGCCGGTGATGCTCTCCAGCCCCGCCAGCACCCGCTCCGGCGTCTCGCCCGCCGCAATGCACAGTCCGGCCGCGACGAGGGCGTTCGAGGCCTGGAAGGCGCCGGCCAACGGCAGAAGCACCTCATGGACTGATCCGCGCGCGTCGATCGTCAGGCGCTGTCCCTCGGGCACGGCGCGGCGCTCGATGAGCGACAGGTCCCTGCCCCGCTCGCCGACGCACATTACCCCCAGCCCGGACATGATCGACGCGGCGGCGAAGCTGGAATAGGCGTCGGAATCGGCGTTCAGCACCGCCGTCCGGCCACGCGGCAGCAGGGTCTCGAACAGCCGCAGCTTGGCCGCGCGGTAGGCGTCCATGTCGCCGTGATAATCAAGGTGATCCTGCGTGAGATTGGTGAACGCCGCCGCCTTCAGCGTAACCCCGTCCAACCGCCGCTGGTCGATGCCGTGCGAGGAGGCCTCGAGCGCCAGGTGGGTCACGCCGCGGCCAGACAGATCGGCCAGCATCCGGGCCGCGTCGGCCGCATCGGGACTGGTAAGGCCGGGCCCGGTCAACGTCTGATTAACGTTACCCGACTGCGCCAAAACTCCAAGGGTTCCCATGCTCGCGGCATGAAGGCCGAGCGAGGCCCAGATCTGACGGCAGAAGGCGGCGACCG
>DASRWP010000156.1:0-1917 GCA_035654535.1 Brevundimonas sp. | reverse complement strand
AGCACCAGGTCCGTAGCAGTCGTGCCCTCGGGCATGGCGCCGCTCAGGCGGAAGCCGATGACTTCGGGGATCAGCATGGGGATGGGTTGGCCCAGCATGGCCGCCTCGGCCTCGATGCCGCCGACGCCCCAGCCGAGCACGGCCAGACCGTTGATCATGGTGGTGTGGCTGTCGGTGCCGACCACGGTGTCCGGATAGGCGACGGTCGCCTTGCCCTCGGCCACGGTCCAGACCGTCTGGGCCAGGTTCTCGAGATTGACCTGGTGGCAGATACCCGTGCCGGGGGGCACGACGCGGAAGTTGTTGAAGGCCGAGGACCCCCAGCGCAGGAATTTATAGCGCTCGATATTGCGCTCGTACTCGCGCGCCACATTGGCTTCAAAGGCGCCCGGGGTGCCGAAATGGTCGACCATGACCGAGTGGTCGATGACCAGATCCACCGGGTTCAGCGGATTGATCTTCGTGGGATCGGAGCCCAAGGCCGACATGGCGTCGCGCATGGCGGCCAGATCGACCACAGCCGGAACACCGGTGAAGTCCTGCATCAGAACGCGGGCCGGGCGGAAGGCGATCTCGTGCTCGACAGAGCCCTTGTTCTCCAGCCATGCGGCCACGGCGCGCAGGTCCGCCTCGGTGACCGAGACGCCGTCCTCGTTGCGGAGCAGGTTCTCCAGCAGCACCTTCATCGAGCGCGGCAGGCGGGAAATCCCGGTCAGTCCGGCTTCCTCGGCGGCGGGAAGGCTGTAATAGGCGTATTTCTTGCGCCCGACGGAAAGGTCCTGACGGGTCTTGAGGCTGTCGTTCGACGGCATGGAGAGGCTTCCTCTGGTCAACGCCGCCCGACAATCCGGTTGCACGAACGCGCGGCTTGCGACAGGGCGCACAGGTCCCCGGCGCGCGCGGCGAACGCCTGCTGCGGCGTCGCGGGATATAACGGGGGTTCCGGGGCGCGTCCATGTATCCGCGCCGGGGGCGGGGTCATTGAGAAGGGTTCTCATCAACGCTCGGCGGGGGCGGGAGAGCCGATGCTGAGCGTCTCCTCCCTCACCCTCTCCCGCGGCCATCGCGTGCTGTTTCGCGATCTCTCCTTCGCGCTGGCCCCGGGCGAAGCCGTGGCTCTCACCGGTCCCAACGGGGCGGGCAAGACCAGCCTGCTGCGGGCGCTCGCGGGCTTCATCCGGCCGGACGCCGGGATCATCGCCTTCGCCGGCGCGGATGGTTCGGAGGCGCGCCGTCGTCACATCCACTGGCTGGGCCATCTCGACGGACTGAAGGGCGCCCGCCGGGCGCGGGACGAACTGGCTTTCCAGTCCGCATGGCTGGGAGCCGACCGGGCCGGGATCGAAGCCGCGGTCGATCTGCTGGCGCTGGAGCCCCTGCTGGACCTCGAAGTGCGCCAGTTGTCGGCGGGCCAGCGCCGCCGCCTCGCCTTCGCCCGCCTGATCGCGACGGACCGCCCCCTGTGGTTGCTGGACGAGCCGTTCGCACCGCTTGACGCCCGTTGGCGCACGGCCATCGGGCTGCTTCTGCAGGCCCATGTCGACAAGGGCGGCGCCATCCTCGCCGCCGTCCACGACCCGCTGCCGATCCCCGCCCGCGCGCTCGACATCGGAGGCGGCGGGTGACGCCGCTGCTGATCCTGTGGCGGCGCGAGCTGGCGCTGGCCTGGTCAGGCGGGGGCGGTCCCCTGCTGGCGTGCGGCTTCTTCCTGTGCCTGACGGTGCTGGTTCCGTTGGCGGCGGGCGGCGATCCGGCAGGACTGCAGCCCGTCGCCGGGGGGATCGCATGGCTGGCCCTCGCTCTTTCGTCGATCCTGTCGCTCGAGCGGCTGTTCGAGCGCGACCATGAGGACGGGGCGCTGGACCTGATCGCGCTCGGCCCGATCCCGCTGGAGCTCGCGGTCCTCGCCAAGGCCGG
>DASRWP010000155.1:0-4666 GCA_035654535.1 Brevundimonas sp. | reverse complement strand
CGAGATCGGGCCGGACCCAGCTGGTGTCGGTCCCCGCCGGGATCAGGTTCGCGCCGAAGCCGGTGAGCAGGTTTGATATGCCGGCGACCGTTGTTCCGGCCGGGAGGACCGGCACCACGGTCTCGTCCGTGCGGCGGAACTCGTATGAGTCCGAACTGTAGGTCTTCCAGTTTATGCCGGCCTTGACGGTCAGCCAGTCCGAGGCGTCGTACTCGATATCGGCTTGGGCCGACTCGAAAACGGTATCGACCCCGTTGGGGCGAATGCGGATTTCAGAACGCGGCACGGCCGCCGTCGACGGCCGCCATGACCAGTTCGCGGGGTTGGTGACGTCGAAGCCGTAGTTGATAACCGGCGCATCCGGATTGCCACGGAAGTCCCACGAGTAGCCATCGGTGTCGGTGCGATCCAAGGTCACCGTGGTCTGAATCGGGTTGTCGAAGTTGGACTCCGCCCGCCCGTAATAATAACGGCCGCGCAACCGGTCGCTGAAGTCATGCTCGGCTGTGAAGCTCATCTGCAGGAACTCGGTCGAAAGCTCGTCGTAGCGGCTCTCAGAGCGCACATCGACGTTGTCGAACAGCCCATAGACAAGCATCCCGTTCTCAACCGCGGCATCGCGGACGATGACCTGGGGCTGTCCGCCGGCCGCCGCGTTGCGGCTGAACGACAACGCCTCAAGGAAGTCCTCCTGTCGCGTCGCATCCAGCTTCGAATACAGCACGTCGAGCGAGAACAGCGTGCTCTCCGCCGGGCGCCATTGCAGCGCGCCCGTGACGCCCAAGCGTTCCTGTGTGTGGCTCAGGCGACCGTAGCGCGGCAGACGCGGGATGAAGACTGAGTCCTGATTGGCGGCGTTGTAGGCCGCGACGTTCGCGGCGGTGTTGGCCGGGCGCGGATTGCCGGTCGAGCAGTTGGCGGCGCTAGAGCCGTTCGCGCCGCTGTTGCCCGGGTTCTGGGGGGCGACCCCCAGCGGCGAACAGAATCCGCCGGAGCTGTTGGCCGCCGCAAAGGCCGGGGCCCAGCGAACCGAGCTGAAGCCTTCCTCGAGACTGTCGCGCTCGCTGTAGGCGAGGGACACCAGCGCCCCGAACTCGTCGTTGGCGCCGAACTGGTCGCTCAGGAGCAGCGCCGTGCGCGGGCTCCACGTCTCGGACAGGTCGTTATAACCCGCCTGCACCGACGCAGCAGCGGTAAAGCCGCGATAGTCGAACGGCCGCGTCGCCTGCAGATCGACGGTCGCGCCGAGAGACCCCTCCTCCGTCTCAGCCGCCGCGGTCTTGCGGACCGTGATGCTGTTGAAGAGCTCCGAGGCGAAGACGTTGAAGTCGAACCCGCGGCCGCGGTTGGCGCCGCCGGAAGAGTCGGTGCCTCCAGCCGTGGCCTGGGCCTCCATGCCGTTGATGCGCGTGCGGGTAAAATCGGAGCCGAGGCCGCGGACGGTGATCGAACGTCCCTCGCCGGCGTCGCGGTCGATGGCCACGCCGGGCACCCGCTGGATCGATTCCGCCAGGTTCAGATCGGGGAAGTCGGCGATATCCTCGGCGACGATGACATCGACCACGTTCGCATCGCGGCGCTTGGCGTCGAGGCTGGCGCTAAGGCTGGCGCGGAAGCCGGTGACAACGATCTCGTCCACCTCGGTCGGCTGATCCTGGGGTGCGGTCTGAGCGGCGGCGGCGCCGACCCCCAGTGAAAGGGCTACGGCGAGGCCGGACGCGCCGGCGAACAGGCGACGGCGAAGGGCGCGGGTCATCCGCGGCTCGATGGCTTGCATTATATGCCTCCTCCCAATGGGCATACAGACGCCGGGGTGTCCCCCGGTCTATCGATTTTTGGAAGGCGACCGTCCGGCTACCTTCGTTTGACACCGGTGTCATGATGAGGTGCAATAGTTTCTGACACCGGTAGCAATCCAGAGCCTAACCTGATGACCCGCGTTTTCGCAAGCCCACTTTATCGCCCGGCCTCAACTGCCCTGGCTTTGACGCTTGTGTTCGCATCCGCGTCCGCCGGTCTGGCCGATGAACGCGCGTCCGCAGCCGTCCTCGCCTTCCCGGGAGCCGAGGGCGCAGGAAGCCTGGCGCAGGGCGGCCGGGGCGGAGCGGTGCTGCGGGTGACATCCCTCGCGGACGACGGTCCCGGCAGCCTCCGCGTCGCTCTGGAGGCGAGGGGGCCGCGAACGGTCGTGTTCGATATCGGCGGCGTGATCCGACTGGCTTCCCCCCTCCGCATCCGGTCCGGACGCGTCACCGTGGCCGGGCAGACGGCCCCCGGCGGCGGCATCACCCTGCGGGATTATCCGCTGATCGTCGCCGCAGACGACGTTGTCGTCCGGCACCTGCGTTCGCGCCTCGGCGACGAAAGCGGAGTCGAGGCGGATGCGGTCTCGATCGAGCGCGGTCGCCGCATCATCCTCGACCACGTCTCGGCCTCGTGGTCGGTGGACGAAACCCTTTCCGTCGGCAGCCGCTACGACCCGCCGGAGCGGGGCATCTATGACGTCACCGTCCAGTGGTCGATCATCGCCGAGTCGTTGAACGCGTCCGGCCACGCCAAGGGCGACCATGGCTACGGCTCGCTCGTTCGCGGCGGCCACGGCGCGCGCATGACCTTCCATCATAATCTCTGGGCCTCACACCGGGCCCGGATGCCCCGCCCGGGGAACTACAATCCGCCGGCCGTCGACCCTGTCGGGCCGCGTTTCGAATTCCGCTCTAACGTTTTCTACAACTGGGGCGGATCGCACGCGGGCTACAACGCCGACACCGAAAGCCTGTCGGCCTATGCCTTCATCGGCAACAGCTACCTGCCGGGTCCGGACTCCCGCGGACGCCGGGCGTTCGAGGAAGCGAACCCCCTCGCCCGCGCCTGGTTCGAGGACAACGCCATGGCCGGCGAGACCCCCGACGATCCGTGGAGCCTGGTCAAGGATTCCGACCGCGCGGACTATCGTCTATCGGCGCGTCCTGACTGGGCGGAACCGGCTGCTGAGACACCCGCCCTGGCGCTGTCGCGCGTGCTGGAGCGCGCCGGAGCAGGCCAGGTCAGGGACGCCGTCGACGCCCGCATCGTCGCCGGCGTTCGCAACGGCTCCGGACGGATCATCGACAGCCCGGCCGAGGTCGGCGGCTGGCCCGATCTGAGCCCCGGCGAGCCTTGGGTGGACACAGACGGCGACGGCATGCCTGACGTCTGGGAAACAGACCATGGGATGAACCCCGACGATGCAATCGACGGGCGCGCCGACCGCGACGGCGACGGCTACACCAACCTCGAGGACTGGCTGAACAGCCTCGCGGGCTAGCGGGCCAGCCAGCCGCCATCGACCGGCAGGATGGCGCCGTGGACATAGGCCGCCGCCTCGGAGGCGAGGAAGACCGCCGCGCCCTTCAGATCGGACGGATCGCCCCATCGTCCGGCCGGGATTCGCGCGAGGATGTCGCGGTTGCGGATCTCGTCGGCGCGCAGGGCCTCGGTGTTGTTGGTCGCGAAATAGCCCGGCGCGATACCGTTGACGTTGATGCCCTTGCCCGCCCACTCGCAGGCCAGGAGACGCGTGAGGCCCGCGAGTCCGCTCTTCGAAGCGGTGTAGGACGGCACCCGAATTCCGCCCTGAAAGCTGAGCATCGAACAGATGTTGATGATCTTGCCCCCCGACCCGGCAGTGACCCACGTCCGGGCTACCGCCTGGGACAGGAAGAACGCAGACTTCAGGTTGGTGTCGATGACCGCGTCCCAATCCTCCTCGCTGAAGTCGAGGCTGTCGGCGCGGCGGATGATGCCCGCGTTGTTGATCAGGATATCAACCGGACCGGCCTGAGCGACGACATCTGCGATGGGCGCGATGGAGCCAAGATCCGCAGAGATCGCCTTGAACGACCGGCCGAGGCCGGCGACAAGCGCCTCGGTTTCTGCCGCCGTCGACCGTCCGACGGAGACGATGTCGGCTCCGGCCTCGGCGAGCCCGACGGCGATAGCCTGCCCCAGACCTGTGTTTGAGCCGGTGACGAGGGCCGTGCGGCCGGAGAGGTCAAACCCGCTCATTTCGGCAGGCCGGGATCAGGGGCGGTCATGTCGGCGATGTCCAGTATGGCAGGCGGATTGTGCGCAACGGTAACCGGTGTCATAACCTTATGCAAACGGCGGCCGGCTGGCCCGACCATCTGCAAGGCTCGAGAAAAATACATGAAAATTGCCCTCATCGTCGAGAACAGCCAAGCCGGCAAGAGCGAGACAGTTCACGCCGCGCTGTCCGCCGTCGCCGAGCCTATGGGCCATCAGGTGTTCCACTATGGCATGTACACGCCGGAGGATAAGGCGTCGCTGACCTACGTGATGAACGGGCTGCTGACGGGCGTCCTGATCAACTCGGGGGCGGCCGATTTCGTGGTCACCGGATGCGGGACCGGCACAGGCTCGATGCTGGCCGCCAACGCCATGCCGGGCGTCTTCTGCGGGCTGATCATAGACCCCACCGACGCCTTCCTGTTCGGCCAGATCAACGACGGCAACGCCATCGCCATGCCTTATGCCAAGGGCTTCGGCTGGGCCGCCGAGCTGAACCTGCAGGACGTCTATCGCAAGCTGTTCGAAGGAGAGCGCGCTCCTTGGGATAGCCCAGGCCGCGCTCTCCTTCGAACAGCTTGCGATAGACGTCCTGCAG